>DAOVRZ010000074.1:0-29498 GCA_030627905.1 Halanaerobiales bacterium | reverse complement strand
TCTAGGATTTCTATATTCTCCATTAAAGTAAGCATAGATAAGATAAGTTGAACGATCACCAGAAACAGAAATATTAATTTCTTGATTTCCTGAAAGTTCATCCCCTGGCTCAATATCAAGAAAAATTGTTGGCGGATTATTAGACCAATTAGGGTTAAATAATGCCCTAGTTGGAACTTCATATTCTAAAGTTGCATCTTCAGCAACTTCTACACCTTGAATACGTACAGTAGCTCTACCTTCTTTTTCTACTAACAATTCAGTAGCATAATCTGCATTGATCTTCATTTCAAAATAACCCTCAGCATCAGTGGTAACTAAATAATTGTTACACGAAACAGCTACACCTTCAACTGCAGGACCACCACGACCATCAGTTACTATACCTGTAACAGTACCTGTAATAAGCGAAAACATCCCAACATCAAAAACAGTCTCTTCTTCATCTATAACTTCAACCATTTCCAAACAAGCATCATAACCTTCTAATTGTGCTTCTATTGAATGTACTGCTTCAAAAACGTTTACAAATAAATACTTACCATCAGCATCAGAATAAGTTTCAAAATCTCCCCCTCCCAATGTTACATAAACATCTGGTAATGGCTCACCTGTTATGGCATCAGTTATTGTACCAGTAACAGAACCATACATGGTATATATCATTTCAAAATTATAAGTAACTTCTTCATCTGCAATAATATTAACACTAGTAGTAAACTCTTCATAATCATCCTTTATAGCAGTTAAAGTCTGAACTCCTTCTTTAACCTCTGTAAAACTATAAAATCCTTCTTCATTTGATGTAATCTCTAGATTTCCAAGAGTAACTGTAACACCTGCAAGTGGCGTCTTTGTAAGACTATCTACAATCTTACCTTTAATACTACCTTTTTTCTCTACAGGTTCTTCGGGAGTCATCTTAAAGTTAACTTCAACCATACCCTGAATAAACACAGTCACTTTACGATCAATATATCCATCTTTTTTTGCTTCTAAAGTTATATCACCAGCACCTATTCCACTTAAAGTATAAAAACCATCTGCACCAGATAACGTATTTTTACCTCCAACAGAAACCTGTACCTCTGAAATCGGTTTTCCAGTAACTTCATCTGTTATTACACCAGAAATTCCACCCGTTGATAAAAAAGAACATCCTGCAAACATCACCATCAAAAAACATAGAAGAGCAAAAAACTTAAATTTTTTCACCAGCCCGTAACCTCCTTTAGTAATTTTATAAATATTAATCTTCATTCTCTTAATATATGTTTTCTGTATTTTGTCTATAACTCCTTCATTTAGACAAAAAAAGTCCTCTTCTCAAATCATGTGAGAGGAGGACTTTCTATCATCATACACACACACCATATTCAATTTACCTTACCGCTGCATCTCCACCATCAGTTTATACTTATCTCCCCGATAGATTGCCTCAGCATACTCAAAAGGAGTCTCTTCGTTTTCAAGATATGTAGTTCTCTCCATATAAAGAATTGGTGTTCCCTTTTCCACCTTCAAAGTAGGTGCTACCTCTAATGGAACCAATCTAGATTCAATTGTCTGTTCTGCCCTTCCCATAAGAAGATGATATTCTTCAGTCAAATAGGAATAGAGTGAAGTATTATTTAAATTTACTTCTTCTAAGCCAGGACAATAAACTGCACGAACATAAGTTTCCTCTAAAGCAACTGGTTCCTCATTAATCGTTCTAATTCGCCGAATTGAGATCAATGGTTCGGATTCGATCTTCAGTTTCTTACAAATAGCCTCATTCTCCACTTTCTCAATTTTTAAGACTTTGGCGCCTGGTTTTAAATGCTGACTCTGACTCTCTTCGGTAAAACTAGATAAACGAAATAAATGATGGTGATACTTCATATCAGCCACAAATGTTCCCCGTCCCTGTTTGCGATAAACATAACCTTCATTGCATAATTCAACTAGGGCACGCCTGGCAGTCATCCGACTAACCCCATAAGTTTCCTCTAAATCTCGTTCTGAAGGAAGTTGATCTCCAGGTTTTAATTCCCCCAACTTAATATTTTTTTTCAAAATTTCCTTCATTTGATAATATAAAGGTAGAGGACTTTCATTCGATAATTTAACCATTCTGTCCCTCCTCCATCATAAATAATTCTGTGAAAACTCCAACAGGAAGAAGTCTACTTATTCATAAAGTAAATACTTCTGACACATAACCTGGAATTGATTAATCTCCTCTTTCCAATCAGATTGAATACTTTCCACATCCAAACCTTCATCCAATTCTTTTCGCACCTGATCTGTTCCCCATAGTAAATCAATAAAATATCTCTTTTCTTCACCAAAAGTATACCATTGGAAATCATCTGAATATAAACGTTTCAATATTGCCAAAATATTTAATCCAACACAAGAACCTATAAACTGGTTCTTATTTAATAAATGTATCTGTACACCCTGACAAAGTTGGCCCTGATGTTTGGAAGTCAGTGGTTTAAAGTAAGTTGGCCTAAAATAGATTCCAGCTAACCCCAAGCTATTTAACTCATCAGCCAACTCTTTTCCCTTAACCCAGGGTGCACCAATAACCTGAAAAGGTAGGGTGGTACCTCTACCTTCTGATACATTGGTTCCCTCAAGAAAACAAAGTCCTGTATATAACACTGTCGAATCCAATGTTGGAAGACCCAGCGATGGAGCTATCCAAGCAAATTTAGTTTCATCATACCACATCGACCTCTTCCAACCATCCATAGATACCACTGAAAGATCTGCTCCAATCTTAAAAGCATCGTTAAAAAGCAAAGCGAGTTCCCCAATTGTCATCCCATGACGGGTAAGGATAGGGTATATCCCTACAAAAGAACGAAAATCTAGATCAAGAATATTTCCATCAACTATATCTCCACGAATTGGATTAGGTCTATCCAAAACTATAAACTTCAATCCAAGCTCTTTAGCTTTCTCCATGGCATAGCTCATTGTATTAATGAATGTATAAAATCTGACTCCAACATCCTGAATATCAAAGATTAAAGTATCCAATCCTTCCAACATCTCATCTGTTGGTTTTTTCGTCTTTCCATAAAGACTATATACAGGTAGGCCTGTCTCTGAATCTGTATAAGAAGTAACTTTCTCCCCTGCCTGAGCTTCACCGCGTATTCCATGTTCAGGGCCAAAAAGAGCCCGCAAATCCACCTCAGGATGTTTATATAATAACTCCACTGTTGAAACAAATTCGCTATTCATCCCGGTATAATTAGTAATTAGTCCAACTTTTCGTCCTTTTATTAAATCCAACTTTTCACTTAACAAAGCCTCAATTCCCAATTTTACCTTTGCCACAATCTCTACCCCTTCTATTAAGCTTCTATTTCAATATCCTTCGGCTCTAACAATGCCACCGCTTCACGATCAATGATCAGAACTACATCTGGATGAAGTTGCAATACTGAAGCAGGTACACTGCTCTCCACAGTCCCCACCACTGTATTGTAAATAGCTTGCGCTTTTTTCTCACCTGATGCCAATAAAACAATCTTCCTTGAACGCATAATCGTTTTAATTCCCATAGAGATCGCTTTTTTCGGAACATCTTCTTTGTTCAAAAAGAAACGAGCATTACTATCAATTGTCTTTTGAGCCAACTGAATTAGTTGAGTCTTTGCTCCCAGAGCAGTTCCAGGTTCATTAAAACCTATATGAGCGTTTTCTCCAATACCTAAAAGTTGAAGATCAATGCCACCAGCCTCTTTGATCATCTCTTCATACTCTTTACAATAACGCTCTACATCTTCGGAAACTCCGTTGGGTATATGAACATTCTCTGGAGAAATGTTTATATGACTAAATAAATTTTGCTGCATAAAGAAATGATAACTTGCTGGATGATCTGTAGCAAGACCATAATACTCATCAAGATTAAACGTCTTTACTTTTGAAAAATCTACTTTTCCAGCGCGATATGCCTCAATTAGTTGGTTATATAAACCTACCGGAGTACTCCCTGTAGCCAAACCTAATACCATTTCAGAATTTCGATTAATCTCTTCGATAAACAGCTCTGATGCTTTTTTGCTCATTTCATTCGCATCCGCAGTTACAATAATCTTCATCTGCAAAACCTCCTGTATACCAAGTCTGCAAAATTGTCTCCCGGCGTAATATCTCCTAAAATGACTGATTTTTTAGCACCTGTTACCTGTGACACATTTGATGGATTACCGACTAATGTCTCATTAGCTAAAACTGCAAAAGCAATCGCTTCTTTCGCATCACTGGACCAACCAATCTCTTCTATAGATTCTACTGAAATTTGTAGTAATTCTTGCTGCAACATTTCCATTAATACAGGATTATAACTTCCTCCTCCACTGACCAATACTCTATGAATAGGGTATCTTGGTAAAACAAAATCATTATAACATCTAGCAATACTCCGAGCTGTTAATGCTGTCACAGTAGCAGTCAGATCATACTTATTTAAATCTCTCTCTTGAGCCATTCTTAAAACTTTCTCTACATATTCTAGACCAAACATTTCTCTTCCTGTGGTTTTAGGGGGACGAATAGAAAAGTAAGGATGAGCTAATAATTGAAATACCAGTTCTTCATCAACCTGCCCTTGGCAAGCCCAATTACCATCTCTGTCATAGGGAAGTTGACCTTCTGAGAGATGGTTCACTACCCCGTCTATTACCATATTGCCTGGACCTGTGTCAACTGCCTCAATCTCTTCCATCTTTCCATTAGCAGGGATAAGAGTATAATTACCGATACCACCGATATTTTGCAAAATCCGATTCTCTTTTGAGTAACGAAAAAGAAGAAAATCTACATAGGGAACTAAAGGCGCTCCCTGACCACCTGCTGCCATATCTCTAATCCTAAAATTACTAATCGTAGTTACGCCTGTCTTCTCTGCAATCACGCCACCTGCGCCAATCTGCAAAGTAGAAGCAGGGCCAGTATCAGGCCGCGGATCATGATAAATAGTCTGGCCGTGGGAACCGATAAGATCAACCTGATCAATTGCCACATTAGCTTCTTCAGCAACCGCAATAGCAGCCTTTGCAAACTCTTCTCCAATAATAAAATTCCACTTACAGATTCGATCTACTCCTGCTGTCTCAGGGTTACAAAGTGATAGAATCTCTTCTCTCATTCCTAAAGGGAAATTATAATTGACAAATGCCAATAGCTTGATTTCAGTCTCTAAACCACTACCGTGAATCTCCACTAGTGCAGCATCTATACCATCCACTGAAGTTCCTGACATTAAGCCAATAATTTTTTTACTCCCCACAATTCAACCCTTCTTTCAAAGCAAGATGAACTATTCCCTGAGATTTTTTAAGTAACCCTTTTGCTTCAGCTACATCTACTCCACATTTGATCATCACAATCGCAGTTTTAACATCATTAGCTGCAGAAACTAGAGCCTGATCTGCTACCTCATAATCACATCCAGTAGCAGTCATAATAATCCACTTACCCCGTTCGGCTAACTTTTGATTCGAAACCTTAACCCCTACCATCAGATTACTATAGACTTTACCCATTTTAATCATCGTTGTAGTAGAGATCATATTTAAAACCAATTTCTGTGCAGTTCCTGCTTTCATCCTGGTCGAACCTGTAATAACTTCTGGACCCACCACGGGAACAATAGCTACATCAGCCAATTCATTCATTGAAGCCTCTTGATTGCATGTCAAGGCAATAGTACCTGCTCCCACTTCTTTCCCCTTCTTTATTGCACCAATAGCATAAGGAGTCCGACCACTAGCCGCAATGGCAAAAACCACATCGAGATCGGTTAGATTGGCTTTTTCAAGATCAGTAAAAGCCTCTATTTCCTGATCTTCTGCCCCCTCCTTTGCCTGAATAAATGCGTTTGCTCCACCTGCTAATATCCCCATAATTTGATTTGAATCAACTCCAAATGTAGGAGGGCATTCTACTGCATCTAAAATCCCTAATCGACCACTAGTACCAGCACCAACATAGATGAGTCGACCACCTTTTTGCATTCTCTCCACAATCATATCCACCGCTTGACTGATGACTGGAATTACCTCTCCTACCCTCTCAGCCACGAGACGATCTTCTTGATTTATCATTTTTAAAATCCCTGCAGTGGATTCTTGATCAATATTTAGAGTCTTAGAATTACGAGTTTCTGTAGTTAATTTAGTTATTTCCTTTGCAACCTGATTCATAACACACCTCCAGGAATTGTTATCGGAAGTTCTCCACTGGCCGATATTTCGCCGGCAATCACTTGAACTGCCCCTTCTAAAGAATATTCATTAAAATCATAAGTTGTCAGATAAACCTTTGCCTCTGAAAGCACCTGTAAATCATATGGATTACGGATTGCTAATACCACCAGATTTGAATTTGTTCGGGCCAGCTCATTGATTAACTTAGCTTGCTCAGGATTTTTACTGGCATAGAAAGCACTAAAAATAATAAGATCCTTATTTTGAACCCGTCTTTTTACTTCTTCCATCTCTTTGTCATCTGGATTCATAGTAATAGTTATCGCTTCCACATTTTGATACTTCTCTTTAAATGCACGTATCAGAACTTCTTTAGGACCACCATCTCTTTCTTCAACAATGGTTAACGCTCCCGCTTCAGGGCAGATAACAATCACATCTTTATTTTCAGCAGGTATAGCTGGGATCAAACCCTGTTCGTCTTTTACTAAAGTCACCACTCGCTGGCCGATCTTTCTGGCGAGCTTGCGATGTTCTTCTGAACCAACCATCGCCAATTGTTCCTGACTTCCCCATTCTTCATTCGCAATTTTTTCTTTCAACTTAAGAATTCGAGTTATTGATTGATCTATCCGTTCTTCGGTTAATCGCCCTGATTCCACAGCCTGTAAAATCCCCTCATAAGATGCTATCTGAACATCAAAAGTATGAGAGATCAATACCTGATCAGCGCCTGCTTCTATAGCTCTAATAGCCGCCTCTTCAGGGCCAAAATTATCAGCAATTGCTTTCATCTCCATACAATCAGTTATAATCAATCCATCATAACCCATCTTATCACGTAAGAGATCAGTCAATACTCTTTTTGAAAGGGTTCCAGGTATTCCAGGCTCTGGCTCAAAAGCTGGAAAGATCACATGAGCTGACATAATTGCTGCCAGACCAGATTTAATTGCATTTTGAAATGGTTTTAGCTCAACTCTCTCCAATCTTTCCTTATCATGAGGAACAATAGCTAAGGCAAGATGAGAATCAAAAGCTGTATCACCATGTCCCGGGAAATGTTTTCCGCAGGCAATTACTCCTTCTTCTTGAAGACCATTAATATAAGCAATTCCAAGCTGACTAACCAATTCTGGGTCTTCACCATATGAACGAATTCCAATAACGGGATTCTCTGGATTATTATTCACATCTAATACGGGAGCTAAATTAAAATTCACTCCAAAAGCTTTTAATTCACAAGCAACAACCTTCGCCATCTCATATACTGCTTTAGGATCATTTATAGCTCCCAAAGCCATATTTCCCGGGAAAACCGTTGCATCTTTTGATAAACGACTAACAAGACCACCTTCCTGATCTATAGAAATAAATAATGGAAATCCACTTGAAGATTCTTTTGCTAAATTTTGAAATTCTGTTGATGTCTTTGCTAATTGGTCATTTGATTTTACGTTTCTGCTAAAATAAATAATTCCGCCTAAATTATTCTTAATGATAAGCCTCGTCATCTCTGATGTTATCTCTGTTCCAGGAAAGCCAACCATTAAAAGCTGACCTATCTTTTCCTCCAAGGTCATCTCCTGTAATCTTTTCACAATATTTTTACTCCCCTTTCGCTACTCCTTAATCAATGAACTAAAAATCATATTATGAATTAAAGATCTAAAACGTATATGTTTTGTTGTACAGGTTGGATGAACCCGATTTGTTAAGAGAATTACTGATAAATTATACGTAGGATCTATCCAGATCGAAGTTCCAGAAAATCCTGTATGTCCAAACGCCTGCCCCGAAATCAGATCGCCACCAGAGGAAAGCTCACCAGGTTTATCCCATCCCAGACCACGATTTCCACCTAAAATTTTTCGCGTATAGTTTTGAACCATTTTTTCTATGGTTACTGGACTTAAAATATGCTTATTATTAAACCTACCTCCATTCAATAACATCTGAGTAAAATGGTATACATCTTTAGCTGTTGAAAAAATCCCTGCATGCCCTGTGACACCACCCATAGCAAAACAATTACCATCATGAACTTTACCAAGAATTAATCCTTCACGGCGATTTACACCCTCAGTATCCTCTAACATATTCATTTCATAATCATTATTAAATTCTGTAGCCGCAATCCTGGAAAAAATATGTTTTGGAGGATTGTAATATGTATCTATCATTCTTAGTGGTTTAAAAATTTCTTTCTTTGCTACTTCATCAAGAGGTTTTTTACAAACTTTTTGAATTAATTCGCCAAGAAGAATAAATCCTAAATCACTATATACTACTTTAGTTCCTGTTGGGTAATCTAATTCTAGATTTTTAATATATTCAATCCGCTCTTGATTATTTTCACCCTTAAGATAAAGAGGCGCCCAGGCTGCCAGACCAGAGCAGTGGGTCAAAAGATGCCGCACCCGAACATTCTCTTTTCCATTAACCGCAAAACCAGGAAAAAAAAGATCAACTGGATCATCAAGGCGAATCATCCCTTTTTCAATCAATTGCATCACTAAAGTTGTAGTAACAACCACTTTAGTCAACGAGGCTAAATCATAAATCGTATCTTTCATCACAGGGCGAGAATTTGGCGTAATCTCTGCAGAACCAAATTTCTCATAATATAAAATTTCCTGTTGATTCCCAACTAAAAGAACTCCACCAGGAAATACACCATCATTAACTCCCCACTGCATAATTTTATCCCAACTTTTTGCTCTAGAAAGATCTAATTTCATCATTTTCCCTCCATCTCTTTATTAATTTTTGAATATCCACGCAATTTAACGACATTTCAGAAGGCAACTTTAACTTCTTAGCTGCCATAACTAATGCACCATAAACAGGCTCCATAATCGGATCTATAATCTCCATATCAGGAAACCGATGAATCATTTCCTTAACAAAAGTTGGATAGACATAATCCAATTTATGACTTAAAATACCACCTGTTCCCGCAACTCTAAACCTTCCTGCAAATTCTAAACGTTCAGCTACAGCGATTGCCGTCTTAGCCAATTCACTTCCACCATCTATTAAAATATCCTGCGCCACCAAATCTCCTGCCTTTGCAATTTCAACGATTAAGGGTATTAATTCTCCAATTCTGGCCCGGTTTAACTCCCCATGATATATAGGCGCAATCAGGTCGGTAATATTTTCTACCTTAAAGTGAGAACAAATCTGTTCCAAAAGAATCGTTTTAACCCCTCTGCCATCAAAACTCCTTAAAGCAGCAGTAATAGCTTGACGTCCCAGATCATAACCACTCCCACGATCATCTAGAAGATAACCCCAGCCACCAGCGCGTTCCAATCGGTTCTTTTTAATCCCTAAAGCAATGGCTCCTGTTCCAGCAATAACCACAACACCATCTTCACCACCAACTGCACCCATCAAAGCAATATGAGCATCCGTAGTCAAAGTCATCTCTTTTACCTTAGAACCCAATCTTTTTTCTAAAACAGTCCACATTTGAGCATGATCATTTGGCCGCCCTACTCCTGCCAAGCCTAATACCAGTTGATCTGGCACAATTCTTTCACATTTTGCTTTTTTCAGAACAATTTGAATACTCTCTACAATATGATCTACAGCTTTTTCAACTCCTACACTGTGAAAATTCGAAGGACCACTGATTCCCCAACCTTTCATTACTCCCGTTTCCTCTAGAAGATCAACTTCTGCAAGAATCGCTCTCGTTCTGGTCCCTCCGCCATCAACACCTAAGAGATATCTCATCTACCCTCACCTCATGTGGATATAATGTATATACCATTTTAGTTAAAAAAATTTTCACTCTTCTTTATTGGTATATACCATTATTTCGTGAAAAAAAATTATATTCCTGCTTTATACAATAAATTTTCTTAACACAAAAAAAGACCTCAAGCATAAAAACTTAAGGTCTTTTGGTATATTTTAGTCAAAAGAATAATTTGGTGCTTCCTTTGTAATTGTTACATCATGAGGATGACTTTCTCTCAAACCTGCTGGAGTAATCCGAATAAATTGGCCTCTCTCTTGTAAATCTTTAATAGTTGGAGTTCCACAATATCCCATACCAGCTCGTAAACCACCGATCATTTGAAAAATAGTATCTGAAGTATGGCCCTTATAAGGTACTCGTCCCTCGATTCCTTCTGGAACTAACTTTTTCTCATTTTCCTGGAAGTATCGATCTTTACTGCCTTCCTTCATTGCTCCAAGAGAACCCATACCACGATAAGACTTATATGAACGTCCTTTATAGATCTCTAACTCACCAGGAGCTTCTTCAGTTCCAGCTAAAAGACTACCTGCCATAATTGTATCTGCACCCGCAGCAATTGCTTTAGGAATATCTCCAGAATACTTAATTCCACCGTCTGCAATAATCGGAATACCATATTTTTTAGCTTCCTGTACACAATCATAAATCGCAGTAATCTGTGGTACACCAACACCAGCAACTACACGAGTTGTACAAATAGAACCAGGGCCAATTCCTACTTTAACTGCATCTGCCCCAGCCTCAATCAAATCGTGAACAGCTTCTGCGGTAGCCACATTCCCAGCAACGATATCAATTTCTGTAAATTTTGCTCTAAGAAGTTTGAGAGTATCCACTACTCCCTGAGAATGACCATGAGCAGTATCTATAACCAAAACATCTATTCCTGCTTTAACTAATGCTTCTGCACGAGTTTCTGTATCCCTCGCCACTCCAACAGCAGCTGCAACCAACAATCTACCATGAGCATCTTTAGCCGCATGTGGAAACTGCTCTGCTTTTTCAATATCTTTAATCGTAATCAGACCACTTAAGATATAATTATCATCTACCAAAGGCAATTTCTCAATTTTATGTTGTTGTAAGATTCCCTGAGCTTGCTCTAAAGTTGTTCCTATTGGAGCTGTAACCAAGCCCTCACTAGTCATAACCTCATCAATCTTCCGACCATAATCACTAAGAAAACGCAAATCACGATTAGTTAAAATCCCAACAAGTTTCCGGTTTTCATCAACAATTGGTACACCAGAAATCCGATATTTAGACATCAGTTCTTCTGCTTCATAGATAAAATTTTCTCGATGTAAATAGAATGGGTTAGCAATAACACCACTCTCTGAACGTTTTACCTTATCCACTTCTTCTGCCTGACGCTCAATGGTCATGTTTTTATGTATTACCCCTATACCACCCTGACGAGCCATAGCAATAGCCATTTTAGACTCGGTTACAGTATCCATTCCAGCACTGATAATTGGAATATTTAAATGTACATTCCGAGTAAAGCGGGTTTTGGTAGAAACATCACGTGGTACAACATCTGATTTCCCTGGAACCAGCAACACATCATCAAAAGTTAATCCTTTTTTCTGAAACTTATCCATTTTTTGTACCTCCTTATAAAAAAGGCTACTGTTAGTCTGTCAAAATTAAATATATATATGCAAAGACACTGCACATAATTTAAGTTTAAGAACACTTAAATATATTTTTTAGTCTATCAAATCCACTTCCCATTGTCAAGTAATCTTTAGATCATGATGTAATTTCTGTATTTTTTTAATTTTCTGATTATCTTTAATACTGCACAGTTCGAAATTATAAAAAATGGACCAAAAAAGTCTCTATACAAGAGAAATCTCTAACCCATTTATTATTAATTTACATTATTCAATTGAACAAAAGATCCTTTCTGAATAGCCCGAATAATCTCAGGGTCAAACTGTGTATTAGCATTTTCCCTTAATTCTTCAATTACCACATTTATAGGAAGTGCTTTCCGATAAGAACGATTTGATGTCATTGCATCCCATGCGTCTGCTACACAGACTATCCTAGCCATAAAAGGAATATCCTCTCCTGCCAAACCGTCAGGATAGCCTTTACCATCAACTCTCTCATGATGATGTCGAACAATATTCAAAGCATCATCTAAAAAATCAATAGATCGTAAGATATTCATCCCTATTGTAGGATGTTTTTTTATGGCAAAAAATTCACTATCTGTTAGTTTTCCTTTTTTATTTAATATACTTTCTGGTACCCCAATTTTCCCGATATCGTGTAAGAGGGCACCATAATGAATATTATCAATCTCTTTTTGAGTTAAACCTAAATCATATGCGATAGTGGTAGAAATCTCTGCAACCCTCTGTGAATGTCCGGCTGTATACATATCTTTAGCATCAATTGCTTCTGTAAGTGCTGAAATAGTTTTTAAATAAATATTCTCACTCTCGCGATCAAACATAAGTCCATTCAACTTCGCGATAAAAAAAGACTGTTGAGCTAAAATTTTTATAAAACGAATATCTTCACCATAATGTACAGAATGAGTTACCGCTCCTTCATGTCTATGCATCACAAAGCCTAGCCCATACAGTTTTCTTTCAAAAATTAGAGGAAAAAAGAGAGTTGAACGAATAAACTTATCATATTTTTGTAATTGTAATAACAGAGGTTCTTTATGTACTAATTCTTGAACCTGATCTTTAATTAAAATCATTTCAATTTCTTTTGGTATTTGACTCATCCACTTAAGGAGTGCAGGTTCAATCTCACCTGCAATCGCTTTTAACTCTAAATGATTACTCGTCTTATCTTTTAAAAATAGTCCGCCAATTTCAGTATTTGACATTTTTAGAGCCATCTCTAAAATTTCTTGATAAAAATTCTGATTGTTATAATTACCTGCTAGCGTTTGGCTTGACTCCAACAAAAATGTAACTTCCTTGATTTTTTTTAGTAATTCAATATTTTTATATTTAAGATTTTTATTCTCTAATATAAGTTTTCGTAATAATTGCTTAATTGGATCAGGCAAATTGGAGAATTCATCCACTATCCCCACCATCCTTTATCTTAATACCATTATTCTCTACTTATCCATGTGTTAATTATACACCATCCAAAACATTATAACAAGGTTTTGCATTTTATTTTAAAACATCTTTAAGATATACTAATCATAAAATTTATAAACTAATCTCCATCAACGAAGAATAACCTCTCTCTTCCTTCCCTTCATTCGAATACAAATAGGCAAATCTTGAGAAAGCAAAAAACTAGGGTCATGTAAAAAAGAAATGATAGTAAAAAACGTTGCATCAGGGATATTTCCCAGCAACGTTTTTACCATCATTTCTTTTTTTTAATAACCCGTTCGCTTAATCTATATCATCTTGCACAAGTTCGATATTTTGATCAAACCTAGTTCGTATAAAATTCCGATAACTTCGTTCACTTTCCCCATCTTCCATAACCAACAAAGATAAATCACTAGATATCGTACTTTCTACTAAGTAATTCCCATTAACAGAAAGATATATAATTCCTGTTCCTAAGCGTGAAATTCTAGTTAAACAACCTTCACCATTCTTTCGTTCCTCTTCCACAAATAAAACAGCTTTAACCTTATTGGATAGTATCCCGTTATGTTCTTCCTGACCTAAATATGTATATTTTGTCGTACCAACAAAAGGCTGGCCTTGATCATAGGGTGGCATAGTAGAAGAATATTTTTCTTCCCACTGATGACCTATCTGAATCTCTTCATCTGGAAAAAGGATAAAAAATTGTTCTGCTGTCTGACTCAAATCTATTAAACTTACCCCCGTCAGTGCAAAAGATTGATATTTTTCTAAGATCTTTCCCTCTGGCGAAACAATAAGATTTGTCCACTTATAAAGAGACTGCTCTCTCAACTCAGTTTCTAATTTTTCTTTGTCATTTAACCCCACTGATCTAGATTCTTTATTTAAAATCTTCAATTCCCGCTTATAAAAATCCAGTTTGATATCTGTATATGTCATCTTTAATAACAAGTTATCGTCTTTTTCAGTAATTTCATTCTCTAACCAACTGGAAATCCCAAAATTAGTAGTTACGTAAATAACCCCTGTATCCGTAATATTTTCCATCCAAATCTGATTCTTATATTTCAATATCTCATCGACCGAATTGTATTTAAAATCTACTGATTGAGCATAAATACCATTCGAAAAAAATACCATTAGTAATAATATTGCAAATGATACTATTTTGTATGAAATTTTCATCAATTGTCCCCCTTACGTATGCCCTCCTATAATTAACTTCTTCATTTTTCGCCCGAATCCTTTAACTTATTCCGAAAATTAAACTAAAAAACCTCTGTTTATTAAACAGAGGTTTTTAAACTTATTTTTTTTCTCCTTCACGTTGTAAGAGCAACTCCCAACGGTCATCCACACGCCTTTGAATCTTTTCAATCAAATGTTCATTTTCAGGTTTAAATAAATGTTTGAAACGTCCCTGTGGCTTTAACCATTCTTCAATTGGTAGTTTGTTCTTTGGTTTGTAATTAACTGTGTACTTTGTTCCATCTTCCACTTCAAAAAGTGGCCAGAAACAAGTATCAATACCTGTTCGAGTAATTTCTAAACCTTTTTCTTCTGGTGTTCTCCAACCACGCGGACAGACAGAAAGGATATTAATAAAAGATGGTCCATCAATCGACAACGCCTTTTCAACCTTTCGAGTTAAGTCTTTCCAGTTAGATGGTGATGTTTGAGCAACATATGGAATATAATGAGCAGCCATTACATCTGTCAATTCTTTTCTATATTGCATTTTCCCAGGAATCTTTCTCCCAGCTGGACTTGTGGTAGTATTAGCCCCAAAAGGGGTTGCAGAAGAACGCTGAATCCCAGTATTCATATAAGCCCCATTATCGTAACAGATATATAATAATTTATGACCTCTCTCCATTGCGCCCGATAATGATTGAAAACCAATATCATAAGTTCCACCATCTCCACCAAAAGCAATAAAATTAAACTCCTGATCTTCTAAACCTAACTTTTTTCTATTTCTCAATGATTGGTAAGCCGCTTCCACACCAGATAGTGTAGCTGCTGAATTTTCAAAAGCATTGTGAATAAAAGAAGTATTCCAAGCAGTGTATGGATAAATCGTGGTGGATACTTCCAAGCAACCTGTAGCACAACTTATAACCAATGGATTTTTAGCGGTTGCTAAAATCTGACGAGCAATAACTCCCGCACCACAGCCAGGACAAAGCCTATGCCCTCCACTAAATTTCCCTGCTCGGGTTGCTAGCTCTTTTAATGTTGCCAATTATTGCACCCCCTATTCTCGAACTCCGAAATGAATAACTCTTTGTTCAATTTGACCTGTATCATTAACACATTTCACTTTTTCAATTATCTTCTCTAGATGAGTTACAGTGGTGTCACGCCCACCCAATCCATAAATGATATCTATTATTTTTGCAGTAGCACCAGCATCATATAAAGCAGCCTTCAAATCAATAAAGAGAGGACCACCCATATCACTAAAAGATTCTGCACGGTCTAATACTCCTATACTCTTTACACCTTGAAGGGCATTAGCTATCTCTTCACCAGGAAATGGCCTGAAAAGACGAATTTTCAAAAGCCCCACTTTTACGCCCTGTTCTCTCAATTTATCAATAGCTACTTTCGCTGTTCCTGCAGTAGAACCTATAGCTACAAGTGCCATGTCAGCATCATCCAAACGGTATTTCTCATAAAACTCGTATTGACGGCCCGTTAATTTGGCAAATTCGTCAGCAATCTCTATAACAACTTTTTTAGCATTCTTCATTGCTTCTACCTGTTGACGCTTATGTTCAAAATAATAATCTTGTAAATCCAGTGGGCCAACGGTTATCGGATTTTCGACATCTAATAAATACTTATCTGGACAATACTCACCAACGAAATCTTTAACATCCTCATTAGCCACAATCTCAATATTTTCAACAGCATGTGAGATAATAAATCCATCCATATTAACTCCAACAGGCAACATCACATCTTTATGCTCAGCGATTCGAATCGCCATAATCGCATTATCATAAGCTTCTTGAGCATTTTCTCCAAAAAGTTGAATCCAACCACTATCCCGAATTCCCATCACGTCACTATGGTCGCAATGAATGTTTATTGGCCCAGAAAGAGCTCTGTTTACAATAGGCATAACAATTGGCAAACGAGAAGATGCAGCAATATATACAACTTCCCACATTAAAGCAAGACCATTTGCAGAAGTAGCAGTCATAGCTCTTGCTCCTGCAGCAGAGGCTCCAATGGTTGCACTCATTGCACTATGTTCACTTTCAACAGTAACAAATTCTGTATCTATCTCTCCATCGGCCACAAATTGTGAAAACATCTGCACAATCTCTGTTTGTGGTGTAATAGGATATGCTGCTACCACATCCGGGTTAATCTGTTTCATTACCAGGGCTATTGCTTCATTCCCGGTTAGAGCAATCCTCTTGGTCATCATTTTTCCCCCTTCCGCTGTTAAATATTACTTATCTATCTGATTTTCAAAATCTTCTGGCTCCATCACAATTGCTTTATCTTTAGTAGGACATTCTTGAGCACAAAGTCCGCAACCTTTACAGTGGTTATAATCAAAACCATGCATTTTGCCACCCTCAACTTCTACAGCAGAATCAGGACAAACAGACCAACAAAAAAAACAATGAATACAATTCTCTTTAACCCAAACAGGCCGCCGTACCCTCCATCCACCTGTATTGTATTTATGAGCGTTTCCTGCTTCGTCAATCCGGCCACCAATGGGAATTTCCTTCCAACCTGGCTTTTTGATTGCTGTTGACATTATTCACTCTTCACCTCCTTAAAAGCCCTACGAACACAGTTGATATTTCCATCAATCACTTCAGGCTTATGAGCAAATTTATGTTCAAATTCTTTTTTAATCATCTCCACAAACTCATCTTCACTAAACATACCTGTTATTTTTACTACTGCCCCCAACATAGGTGTATTAGGAAAAGCTCTACCTAATTCTTCTTCAGAAATTTTATTTGCATCAATCGTAAAAAGTTCACCATCATATCCGATTTTTTCTTTAATTCTACTAACCGTTAAATTAGTATTGATAATAATTTTACCATTCTCTTTCAAACCCTCGGCTACATCTATAGTTGCTGTTAAGGTTTGATCCAAAACTACTACCAAATCTGGTTCCTCAATCTGGCAATGAACCGTTAATTTAGAATCACTGATCCGATTATAAGCTATTACTGGTGCACCCATACGTTCAGGGCCATATTCAGGAAATGCTTGAATATGTTTATCTACTTCTGAGCAAACCTTACCTAATAAGATAGATGCTGTTTTTGAACCTTGTCCACCACGACCATGCCAACGAATTTCTAACATTTGAGCCATCAATTTTCCTCCCTCCATACTAAATTCCTCATTTCAACTTCTTATTTATTATTAATCAACAATCAAAAATTTATTACTAACAATTTTCAGGAAATAAAAAATTTCAACAACATTAAGAGCACTACACCCGGAATCCCTAAAAATCCCACAACCAATGCAGTTACTGGATTAATAGATAAAGAATATGTAAAAAATTTTCCCACTAGATTAATCAGTAATAGAACCAGAATTCCTACTACGGCATTTAGCAGAATTTTGGTTGTAACTTTTATAGGGTAGTATAAAATCCTGATAAAAAGATAGATTAATCCTAAACCAAAAAGATATGCAATCACCGTTTGCCAATTCATCTACTCACCCCCCACAATGATATTATTAAATTCTATTCGCCACGAGGTGAGAAAATGAAAAAAGATCAGCTATGTTTAAAATACTAAAGCTGATCTTTAACGATTATCGTGTGCGAACTTGAAGAATCTCTGGCTTGTTTTAAAAGATAGGAGTATTTTGCTTCAGCAGCTTCCAAAAGATAAATTGCATGGTCAATCAAGTCGGGATCAATCACATTTTGAAAATAAGTCTGTGCTTGAACCCACTCATTTTTAGCATCTGTAATCTCATTTAATAAATTATTTTTGTCCACACGAAAATCAGTCCATAATACTGTCTCATCAAAATCAATCCATTCCTTAACTTTCGATGTAATTGTCTGAATCATTTCAGTTCCCCAAGCCATATAAATCATCCCACCTTAGAAGTCTTTACAAGTTAATATTTCCATCTTTTTGTTTTTTTATACTTGATTTTACTTAAAAAACGCCTATAACTCGGTCACAACCCGAATTATAGACGCCCTATTATGCAAATTATGAAAATCACGTAAATTACGAAAACCCCGAGTCAACTAATTAACCGACTATAATACTGATAATCTGCTAAGTATTCCTCAGCCTCGCCACTTTCCAAAAAATTATTTAATGCATATAACTCATAGCTTACTTCTGCGGCTTCTGAAAAGAGTTCTTTTTCGATAAAAGTAGATACTGCTAATTCAAGGTAATTAATCGAATTTGTATATTCGCCTTTCTTTTTATACCATAGGCCACGAATATATAAATTCCATGCTAATGTTAACTCATGATAATTCGTCCGTTTAATTACAATTTTTTCAGCTTTATCTAAATACTTTTCAGCCTCATCTAATTTAAATTCGACAATCATTATCTGTGCAATCTCGTTATAAACCATGGCTTTTTGCTGCTCAGTATCTGCCCATTCGAGAGCTGAATTTAAATATTTTAAACATTCTGAAAATCTTCCTTTTTCAAAAATAATCAAGGCCAGATTATAGTAAATCTGAAATTGATCCCCTCCAAACTTAGGTGTAAGTAATTTTTGAGCTTCCATAAAAAGCTCAAAAGCTTCATTTAAATATTTTTTTGAAGTATACTTAGTTAGATAATAATATGTAATACCTAGATTAATCATTCCCTTACATTTAGCCCACTCCACATCTGATTCTATCATATCTTTAAAAATTGATTCTGCTTCTTCATATTTACCAGTACGAACTAAGGCAATACCCTTTTTTTCTAAAATTTCTAATAACGTTTGTTCATAAAGTATATCTCGATTCACCAATAAATCATCCAAAAGTTCTAATGCTTTCTGATAACGATATTTTTTAAAACACTCATTGGCTAATCTCATTTTAACCTGCACAGCAATATCATCTATATCCTCTGCAGCTATAATAGATTCAAATAATATTCTTATATCGGCACCATATAATCGCTGTAAATTTTCATGCTCTTCACTATTTTTAATCCTTTTTGATAATTCTTCTTTTAATTTTTTGAACATGAGCGACACCTCTGTTAATTTTTTTAGCATCTCCTTATATCTATTATAATACTATTTCACTGTATAATCAATAATTTTATGTTAAATTAATTATAATTTCCATATTATTTTGTCCATTGCACCTAGACTCATTTTTAACCATAGTTCATACGTATTGACACCTTGAACAAAAATTTGCGGTAAAAGGTCTGATTAAAGGCAGTACAATGGCTACATCTGCCTCTTTCAACATCCCTGCATAAGGATGTAATTTTGTAATATCTTCCATAGTTTTTCGATCTCGAATGACAATAAATTCCCATGGTTGTTGATTTCCTGCAGACGGTGCTGCCATTCCTGCTTTTAATAACTCCTTAACTACCTCTTCTGAAACCTTTTTTATTTTTTGGACTTATTTCAATTCTTTTTGTCACCTTTAAATGGGTGATTAAAGACTAACCAAATAAAAACAGCCACTACCATAATTGAAATGATCAACATTACTTATCGCTCCTTTATTGACCAAAAAGCTTAATAAAAAGCGCAGTAAATCTCAACTCCTAAACTAGACTATTACATAATATGCGAAAAATAAGTGGGATAGAATTAACTATGTTTAGCTGTTCTTATCCTTTTCCCGTCAAAATAACACAGTAATGTGAATTTCCCAGAACAAAGCCTGTTCTTTTATCTCATTTACTGTTTACCACATCTTTGAGAGTGTCACCCCTTAATCCATTCCTTAAAGCTTCTACAGCTAGAATATCGCTAGATACTATGTTACCCAAATTATTACCTCTGGACTAGGCGCACCACGTAATAGTTTCTCCAAACAGTATTGATCTGCTTCACCATTCAAATCATAAAAAAAGGGTTCTCATATGAGAACCCTTTCTTAAAAGTAGCTTATTCATGAACAAGAATAGCTCCAGTATGA
This sequence comes from Halanaerobiales bacterium, assembly GCA_030627905.1. Taxonomy (GTDB): domain Bacteria; phylum Bacillota; class Halanaerobiia; order DY22613; family DY22613; genus JAGMES01. Next base: position 9,278 of record DAOVRZ010000074.1, on the reverse strand, counting down.
CCAAACAGTCCAGTAATAGTAATCTGTCCATTCACCACAGTATACTGATTACCAGTTAAAGCATCGGTAACAGTAGCACCATTAGGAATACTCAGTTGCCATGCATTTACAGTAACATTATGACTAGTCGAATCATTATTTAAAGCTACAATAATTCGATTATCTTCATCCCAACGTCCAAAAGAGTAAATTTTATTATTGTTATCTACCAATAATGGTTTAAAAGAACCAGTTTTCAAAGCTGGATATGTTTTACGAATCTGAATCAAATTCTTATAAAGAGTCAGGATATCATTGTTCCAATCTGCAGGATCCCAGCGGAAAGATGCACGATTGTACGGATCATTACCACCAGTCATCCCAATTTCATCCCCATAATAAATACATGGTGTTCCAATAAAGGTCATCTGGAAGACCGCTGCTACTTTTAACTTCCAAATATCTTCATCAGCTCGATATAAGAATCTAGCGGTATCATGAGTAGAAAGAGAATTTAACATTGTCAACTGAGCTTGTCGTGGAATTTCAGCCAATCTCTGAGTTAATTGAATATCAAAAGTATTTGTATCAATTACTTGAGTATTATTATGAGTATCTTTACCAGCCACCCAGTTAGATACAGGAATAATAAAACCATAATAATTCATGGCAGCATCCCACTGGTCTCCACCTAACCAACTTACTGAATTTTCCCAGAACTCTCCCAGCATATAAGCATCAGGATTCACACTCTTGATATAAGTTCTGATCTCTTGCCAAATCTCATGATTTCCTTCCTCTGTACCATTCTTTCCAATCTCATTTGCTACATCAAAACGCCATCCATCAATATTATATGGTGCTTTTAGATAATGTTGAATAACAGAATCAGAATTTCGATAAATCTCATCACCTAATTGTGTACTTGAGAAATCTAACTTTGGCATTGTAGGTAATCCCCACCAACTTACATAATCATTTGGCCAATTACTAAAAGTATAAAAAGAACGCCATGTACTGGATTGACTTTCATAAGCACCTAAAGAAGCATAATCATTATCCTTGTCAAACCAATAATGCCATGTTCCAGTATGATTGAAAACACCATCTAAAACAATACTCACACGATAATCACCAGCAAAATCATTGGTACTATGTGCTTTGTCAACCAGATAGGCAAGGTCATTATTACTTCCAAAATGAGGATCTACTAAATAAAAATCCTGGCAATCATATTTATGGTTATTTGGAGATTGGAAAATTGGGTTTAAATAAATTGCATTAATCCCCAATTCTTCTTGCAAATATGTAGGTAATTTTTGATAAACTCCAATTAAGTCACCATTATAAAATTCATGACCCACTCCATCCATAGACTCATCCCAACCCTTAGCAATTACTGAATCACCTAAATAGACGTATTCTCCATCTACAACATCATTACTGGTATTACCATTACAAAAGCGGTCGGGGAAAATTTGATAAAAAATAGCATCTTTTACCCAGTCTGGTGTACTAAACTGTGGAACGATCCAGAAATCACCCTGAGAAGGTTCGTTGCTAGAAATTCCCTTTGCGTTCAACCAGGCATTTTTCCAACCATCACTAATCTGCAAACGATACCATTTTGTTGATGAACTACCTGATATAACACCTTCCCAGATATCAAAAACTCCTGTTGGGTCATTTTTTACCCAATACATATTTACATAGTGAAACTGTCCATCTCCACTATCGTAATACTTAATAGTTCCTCCAGTGATATCACTTTTAAAAACCCGTAATCTGATATACGCATTGTCATTAGCAGTAGGTTCTTGTGGACTAAAGTACATCGGACCCTGATCGTGAAATACACCATCCCATTCAACATTGTTGTCATTAGATGCACCAAAAGCCATCGTTCCCCAGAACAACATCACCAAACATAACAAAACACCAACTCTTTTAAACATCGCACAGCCTCCTTTTAATTTTATGCAAACGTTTGCATATCTAATATTTATTATACTTCTAAATTACGGGAATTTCAATAAAAAACGGCTAAAAATAGATGAATCACATAGGAGAGCTGTGCAAAAAAAATTATATGTTGGGGATTGTTTATTTCCTATTGGCAATTTTTTGATATAAAACACTCTAAATGTCCAGACTAGCACCCTTATCTCTAAGCCATTGTTTTCTTTTTAAATAGTCTGGCAACACTTTATCTACTGTGTTCCAAAAATCGTCACCATGATCTTTATGTATAAGATGAGCCAAGATATAAAAAACCCTGACCACTTCTAAACTGTCTATTGACCCTACTAGAATTTAAATCTTCCCATTCAGCTAGTTTACTATAAATCTAATTTAGTTTTTTCTCTATCATTTCTTCATACAATTCTTCCAAAGCCTTAAATCTTGCTTCCATATCTTCTGAATATCTTTTAAGTATCTCTTTTAATTTTTCTAAAAAACTATCATGCAATGCAGGGTCTGTTTTTCTTTTTAGGTTAATCTCTTTTCTCCAACCCCAGCAAGATTAACACTTTCATCTTTATATCTATGTCTTATTCTTGCTTGTATGTGTCCAAAGGCCTTCATACCAACCGTGTACTTTACATCAATATCAAAGTTGATAAGTATATCAATGCTGGCAAGATATCTTTTATAATATACGTCAAATCGTGCCCTGGTTTGTACATTTTCACAAACCTCAATACACTTTTCTAATACTTCATACTGTTTGATCGGGTCTTTAATTTTATACAAAACATAATCTTCTATTTTGGCTACACCTTGATCTACGAATAAATTAATAAGTCTATTATATCTATCTCTGAGAATTGGTTTTTCTGTATTAATATCAGCTAAAGCTCTAACTTCATCACCACTGTAAACACGCAAAGTTTCTGCAAGATGACCCGAAATTCCTACATAATCAACTATGTAACCTGTCTTTTTATTTTTATAGGTTCTATTAACTCTAGTTATCGCCTGGAAAAGAGTATGTTCTTTCATAATCTTTTCCAAATACATAACCTGCTCTACTGGTGCATCAAAGCCTGTTAGAAGTCGGCTACAGACTATCAATATACCAATACTTGTTTCTGGCTTGTCGTAGTTATATTCTTTCTTGAAGTTACTAACAGCATTTAATCTTTTTGATTCCTTTGATAGCCTTGTCATATCAGAAGGCTCGTTTACTTCATTAGAAATGACTACCGCGGTTTTTAGAAACTTTAATTTTTTTATTAATTCATCATCTTTCATGTAGGCATTTTCAAACTCGATAATCTTTTCTTTAATGGCTTCGTCTAGATAATTTTTATATTTTACTGTAGCAATTCTTGATACACATACGACCTGAGCCTTGAACCCGTTTTTTAAGATTTCGCTGGAGTAATGAGCAATAATATCCTTTGAAACGGTCTTTATGTGGTCATCACTTTCAAGAAAATCTCTGTAGGTTCCATATCTTTTATTGATTTCTTCGATCTCTTTTTCTGTCTTATTCTTAAATAGTTCATCAAATTCAAAGTCAAACTGAGCTTCTTTAACTATCTTAATATTATCTTTTCTGCCTATGTATAATATTTGTAAAGTAGCCCCATCCTTCACAGATTCTTTAGCTTTATATTCATCTATATATTCACCACCAAAAATATCTATAGTCTTCTTTTTATGTCTTTCAGTTATAAGTGGTGTACCTGTAAAGGCTATCATTGTAGATTTTGGGAACGCCTTAAATAAGTTTCCTGCGAGTCCAAAAGGATTATTTTGTGTTCTATGGGATTCATCAATTAAAATAAGTATTCTTTCAGATTCATTTACTGTACCAAGTTCCTCTATTTCTGGCAGCATATCTTTTTCTATTATTCCAGATTCAATCAAGCTATTGGCAAGTTTTTTCTCCTGTATCTTATCGCCAAACTTATGCATCATTACTAGAGTAAGGTTTGAACTATTTCCTGATAGCTTGGGTTTTAGTTGATTTGCTCTGTCAACATAGTGTACGGTTTCTCCAGTAAGTTTAGCAGTTTCACCTAGCTGTTCTTCAAGGTCTGTTCTATCATTTACCATGATAATCTTATAATCCTTTAGTTTGTCCATAAAACGCATCTGTCTTACTAAAAAGACCATAGTAAAGCTTTTTCCTGAACCTTGAGTATGCCATATGACACCGCTTCTATCTAAGTAAGTATCTCCTCTAAGCAGTTTATCAATGATCTTTTGGACTGCTCTAAATTGCTGGTATCTACAAACAATTTTAACTTCTTTTTTAGCTTCTATTGGTTTAAACATGGTAAAATGCTTTACTATCTTTAATAAGTTCTCTTTATTTAGCATTCCCTGTATAAGGGTTTCTTGAGAACGCACCTTACCTAGTGGAGCATCAAAGATTTTATACTTCTTTGGATATATACTCTTCCATTCCAAATAATGTTCATAATCAGATGAAATAGTTCCTACCCTTGCTTTCTCTCCATAGGTTGAGATCATAAATTGATTATAATAGAAAAGTGCTTCTTCTCCTTCTTTTTCTCTTTTTCCTTCTGTATTTAATCTTCTGTTTTGGTATCTTAGTAATTGTCTTATCCCTTCTTCCATAGCATCTGAAGCAAAGGAAGATGGTAGTTTGCACTCAACAACCACCAGTGGGATACCATTTACAAATAGTACAATGTCAGGTATTATGAATTTTTTTGCTGTTCCTACTGTATCTATTCTAAATTGATTGATCGCAAGAAACTCATTGTTTTTTGGAGTTTCAAAATCAATGAGTTTAACGGCAGGATTTTCCTGCCCTGTGATCTCATTTTTATCTACTCTTGGTTTTGTACCTATTAATAAATCTGTGATTGCTTTGTTGTGTTCGAGGGGGTTTTGAAAATTTGTCTTTGTAATCATGTTATATAGTTCATCAAGTTGTTTGTGAGCCATTCTATTCCTTCATCTGTTGTGTTAATTTTCTTAACCCACTTTTTAAACTCTTTTTTTATGACTATCTCTCTAAAGTTATCACGTAGACTATCTTTAGGGTTTTGTGGTATACATTTTTCCCCATGATTTATGATTGTCCAGTTTAAGTCTTTGAGCTGATCTAAAAATGGTTTTTCAACCAATAGATATTCAGTCATATAATCTCCCCTTTTTATACACCTCAATCCTCTGTTTTTACTCTTACTTTTCCAGTTAGCAAATCTTCCATAAGTCCTGCTTTTAGTTTTTTGAGTTTTTGCAGGTATTGCTCTTCTTTTTTGATGAGTTGGTCTTGTTTCATTAAAATTTTTCCTATTTCTTTTCTTTCATTTTCTTTCGGCAAAGTAATTATAATACTTTCTATTTGTCCACCACTTATATTTGGTGGATCAGTACCTAAAATGTTTAATTCTATTTGCCTAATTGAATTTTCGTATTGAATGCTATAGTATAAAAAATATCTATCATTTTCATCATTAAACTCAAATTTCCCTACTCTTTAATTTAACATAGCTGGTGCATCACGTAAACTTAGAAATGATATTTTTAAATTTCTACCTATTAGTGGTCGTGTCATTGCGATAACAATATCATTCTCTCTCAAAATATAATCAAAAAACTTGTCCATAAATGAGATAGGTAAATAAGAAATTGCATCCCACTTTACCTTGTTGAATCCAACATTTGCTATTTTTAGCCACCTTGCACCATTTTCACTTGAGTTTTCACTAGAAAAAGCATATCCACCAACTAATCTAGATAAATTTTTAATAGTCCCTACTCCCCAATCCTTCGGTATCCTACCAACACCTTCTACTTCCTTAAATTCTGTTTCGTTGGCCCATTTACCATCCTTAATCCTTATCTTCCCTGTAAGAAGGTCATTCATAAGACCACTTTTTATCTTTTTATATTTTTCTATTGTTTGTTCAGTTTTTTCTATGTTTTGGTCTAGAGTTGAGAGTATTTTTGCTATTTTAGTTTGTTCTTTATTTGATTTAGGTATAACTAATGATACTGATTCTATAGTAACTGCACTTAAACTTGGTACACCAGACGCTTCATTGTACTTAATCCAATTAATTGTACAAAATTTATAATATATCCATAATGGTACATACTCTTTTTTATATCACTATAAAATAAAGTATCAATTGTCCAAAAAGGAATGTTTATATATTGTGGTTTATTAATTGTGCCCTTTCTCCCAATTAAAACAGATTCTTTCTTATATAAAGGTTTTTTTGACCATCCTATTTGACCTCCAGAGCCTAAAATAGGATATTTCCCTTTACTATCTTCTACTTCTTTTTGACTTTTACCATGTTTAATTTTTAATAGTTCTCCAATTTTTTTCTCTTCCCATCCTTCAGGTATATTTCTTACCTCTTCCACATTATCACCCCCAACCTATACTGCATCATATCCAAGTTCTTTTAAGAAGTCATTTAACTCATTTCTTACCGTTTCTCTTTCTTCCAATATCCAATTAAGGGATGCTTTATAATTATCCCACAGATTTTCTATCATTCTTACAATGCTTTGAAGTTCATCTTGTAAGAATGAATTCATAATTTCAATTAATCTCCTATAAAATCTATCAAGTACTGTTGCTTCTACTTCGTCATCTATTACTTTATTGGATGCTCCTATAATCAAAAGGTTCAATACATTGTATTCTGACTCTTTCAGTTTTTTATCATCAAATAATTTCTCTAGTATTCCTTCTCTTTGATCTTTGATAAGCTCATATATCTTTTCATATCTTGATAATGTAAGCCCACTCACTTCTTTATTCTTAACTTTCTCTCTTAAGTCACTAAGTTGTAAATCAATTATTTCTCCCATCGTTAAGAGGTTTGAAATCCAACCAGATGCTGCTATTGCCTTTAAATCATCCTTTATCTCATCATAGAAAGATACAAACACCCCTTCTAATTGATTTGTATCAAGGGATTCAAAAGAAATGAACGTATCTACAAAGGACTTAATTAGTTCATTTTTAACCTCTACCACATCTTTTACATCATCAAGATTGGATACTTTTATTTTTACACTTTGCCACCAGTCTAAGAATTCTTTGTTTATACTAACTCTTTTACCCCTTACACCTTCATCATTTTCGATAAAATCCTTTATATCTTCTTTTCTACTCATCTCATCTATAAACTCAAAGTATTTATCATTTTTTTCTTCAAACATTTTAAGAATATTAAAACCCTGTTTTTTACATAGCTCGATATTATCATGAACTTCACTTTTTGGAACTCCACCATAAAGATGTCCTGTTACATCATTTTTTTCTGCATCGTCTGAATTATCTATATATCTTCTGATGTTAAGATTAAAGCCTTCCTTTTCTATCTCTTCTATTAATACAAGTCTAGAATACTTCTCTGTCTCTGCTTTATTATCATAAGTATGAACAATCTTTTGAATATCCTGTGGTCTTAATATATTCTGATTCTTTCCTTCTTTGTAGTCTTTATCGGCGTTAATAAACAATATTTCCTTTCTTTCTTTTGCCCCATTCATATTTATAACAATTATACAAGCCGGTATCCCTGTTCCATAAAATAATCCAGATGGTAGTCCTACTATTGCTTCTATTAAACATCTATCATCTTTTGTAATAAGTCCTTCTCTTATATCCTTTTCTTCACCACCTCTAAAAAGAACACCATGAGGTAATATACATGCCATTTTACCATTCTCTTTAAGGGATGCTACCATGTGTTGCAAGAACATAAGGTCTGCCTTTTTACCACTCTCTGGAGTAAATCCAAATTCAAATCTTTCTTTATATTCCATCTCTTTTTTTGAATAATTCTGCGAAAAAGGTGGATTTGCAATGACTCTATCAAATCTCTTTAACTCCCCTTTCTCATCAAAAAAGTGTGGATCGATAAGGGTATCTTCATTAGCTATATCAAACTTTACGATATCATGAAGTATCATATTCATTTTACACATAGACCAGGTGGATCCAGCAAGCTCTTGACCATATAAAAACATATCCCTTGAATCTCCACCGTTTTCTTCAATATAATATAAGCATACCACCAGAACCATAGGTAGGGTCATATATTTCGTGACCTTCTTCTGGTTTAATAATTTTAACTAAACAAGAAACTATTTCTGAAGGTGTATAAAATTCTCCGCCTTTTTTTCCAGCTGAACTTGCAAAATATTTAATAAGATACTCATAGGCAGCCCCCAACAAATCAGGTGATTCAAAATCTTCATTCTTCATTGGAATATCGTTAAACACATTAATAAATTCTATCAATGTAGAGTCTTTCATAGAGGTCTTGCCTACTTTTTTAGTAAAATCTATGCCCTTTAAAACGCCTTCTAGCTTGTTAATATTCGCTTCTTCTATAGCAAATAATGCTTTATTTAATGCATCAGCTACATCTTTTTTAACATGGGCCAGCCCTTCATTTTTACCATCTTCAACATAATTCCATCTTGCATCTTCAGGAACAAAAAAGGTTTCCCTATATCTTTCAGGTTTTATTATCTGTCCCTCTATCTTTTCTTTACTCCAACCAGCATCCTCATATTTTTTTCTTAACTCATTTTGCTTCTCCTGAAATTGATCCGATAATCTTTTTAAGAAAAACATACCAAAGATATATTCCTTATATTCACTTGCCTCCATCTTACCCCTTAATACATCTGCTGCTTTAAATAATAGGCTTTCTAATTTTGCTAATGATAATTTACTGCTCATAGATGTATCTCCTTTCAAAATAGCTACAGTCACCTTATATCTATTATTTATTTCTTCATTTGTTAGCTTTGTTCCTTTAACATAGCATAATTTGATTTTGGCAAAAAAAAATAAGCAATTGATCAATTGCTTATTTCACTATTTCCATGCTGTCCTTTTTGAATCATATACAGTAGCGCCTTTTGTTTCCTTTATTTCTAACTCAACTGCGAAAGTAGGGTTTATAACAAAACTCAATCTCCAATAGGAACCCAAGGTCCACACATTACTATTTCTTCAGATTCCAAAACTGGTAAATCAGACCCTCCAGCTAATATAACACTTGAATTAATTAACAAACAAAAACAAATTAATACAAGACACATTATTTTTTTCATTCCTTTTCCTCCTTTCTTTATATTTATATTTCTTTTTATTACTTGCTAAGTCCTTCTTTCTAAATTATTTCTGTATTTCTCATATTCACTACGGTAAAATACATATTCAGATTCATCACCATATCTTAAAGATTGTAAATACTTAAATAATGTTATCTCATATAACAGCTTCAAGCAATCTATATCTTGATCTCTACTGAATGCTAATTCAGCAAAAGCAT
>DAOVRZ010000055.1:0-35330 GCA_030627905.1 Halanaerobiales bacterium | reverse complement strand
CATATGAACTAAAAGAGGATTTCCGTGAGATCATGCAGTCCGAATCTCGTAAAGAAGCTGAACAATGCCTTGAAGAGTGGTATAGTAATGTTAAGGAAAGTGGGATTGAACCAATGATCAAACAATGGGAACTGTAAAGCGATGGGAGAATAAAATACTAAATTATTTTGACTCTAAAATTACAAATGGCTTCATAGAGGGGTTAAATAACAAGATAAAAGTCATCAAGCGAAATGGATATGGAATACCTAATTTTCACAATTTCAAGGGACGTATTTTCGTTACATTTTATGGAAATGGAGTACCATCAACAAAATAATACTTCCACATTCTATATATATAGTAATTATAATAATGCAAATAGATTAACTAAATATTTTAGTTTCACAACTATTGACACAGACCCCTGATAGTACTTTTCTGGAATTTATGAACTCTGCACAACAAAATATTCTAAGCACATATGAAAATCAGGATTACCCCTTTGAGCAAATTGTGGATAAATTGAATGTGACTATCCCATGTTCGCGTAATCCACTATTTGATACAATGTTGATTTTACATAACGAAAATGCTTCTACAAACCAGATTGCGAATAACGGTTTGGAGTTTTCTCCTTATAGACTTGATCATAATACATCTACTCTGGATTTTAAAGTTGATGTATATCAAAGAATCTCTGGAGAATTGAGCTGTCTTCTAGAATATAATACAAATTTATTTATAGAAGAGACAATGACCAGATTAGCAGAACATTTTCAAAAACTTATTGTTCAAGTGGTCTCCAATCCTGCACAAAAGATCGCTAATATTAATATATTTACTGCTGAAGAGGCAGATCAGATCGAAGCTAAACGAGAACAGAATCTTACCTCCAGTAACGATATGATTTCTTTAGTGGTAAGTAGTACATTTACATCTGACCCAATTGGGGATTATTTATCATGGTGGTGTGAACAATTGGGGCTGGAGGTTGATGTAAAGTTTACTTCCTATAATCAAGTTTTTCAAGAATTACTTGATCCAAACAGACTCATCTCAACAAATTCTGGTGCCAATATTTTATTAATCCGCTTTGAAGATTGGAAAGAAACTTTACTGAATTTATAACAATTTTAACGCAGAAAAGTAAGACTATCCCGTATTTTATAGGTTTATTCCCTGTTTCAACCCATTTAAACTTAAGTGAAACTGTACTCGGATATATCAAAGCACTTTGTTTACGTTGGAAGATGGCTTTGTCGAAAATGGACAATGTACATCTAGTAGATTTTACGGAGTTGGGAGAATTTTATAATATTTCTCAGGTTTTTGATCTACGGAAAGATCAAGCAGGTCATTTACCGTTTAGTGACAAATATTATGCTGCAAAGGGAACTTCGTTAGCTCGAAAGGTACATTCCTGGCAGAAGCAGCATTTTAAAGTAATAGTACTGGATTGTGATAATACATTATGGCAGGGTGTTTGTGGTGAAGATGGTACTCTTGGTGTAAAAATTGAGGGGCCATATTTAGAACTGCAAAAATTTATGCTACAAAAACATGATGATGGAATGTTGTTGGTTTTATGTAGTAAAAATAATGAGCCTGATGTGTGGGATGTTTTTGATCGGAATCCAGAGATGGTTTTGAAGAGAGATTATATATCAAATTGGAAGATCAACTGGCAACCAAAATCAGAAAATATCAAGGCATTGGCTAAGGAACTGAATTTAGGTATAGATAGTTTTATTTTTATTGATGATAATCCATTAGAATGTTCAGAAGTTATGACCAATTGTCCTGAGGTATTGACCTTATTATTACCAAAAGATAAAAAACAGATTGCAGTATTTTTACAACATGTTTGGGCCTTTGACCGTTTTAAAGTTACTGATGAAGATAAAAAGCGGACTAAGATGTACATTGCTGAGCGGAAACGTCAGGAAGTTCAACAGAGTGGGATGAATTTGGAAAATTTCCTAGCAGGTTTAGAATTAAAAATGAGTATGAATTATATGGAGAAAGCTAATTTAGCCAGAGTTTCTCAATTAACGCAAAGAACAAATCAGTTTAATTTAAGTACGACTCGTCGGACTGAGGAAGAGATTGAAAAGTTACTTCAAAATGAAGATACAGAATGCTGGACAATTCAGGTATCAGATTGCTTTGGTGACTATGGTGTAGTAGGAGTTGTTATTACTCATAAGGGTACAGAAGAATTGTTTATTGACACTTTCTTATTAAGCTGTAGAGTTTTAGGACGTAGGGTTGAAGATGCCATCCTGATTGGGCTGAAAAAATATTGTCAGGAATATAATTTGAACCAAATCGAAGCTAGATTTTATCCAACCGCTAAAAATACACCTTTTAAAGAGTTTCTCGAAAGAACTGCTTGGGAAAAAGAGGAAGAGACAGCTGAGTATATCAAATATAATTTAATTACTGAAAAGCTTTCAGATTCCAGTGAATGTATTGAACTTTATATTAATTCTGATTATAGTAAAAAATTAATAGATGAAGCAAATAACCATGTATCAGCAGTTAGCAAGTTAGGAGAATCTATTCCAACTAACATGTATCAACCAGAAGAAATGAATCTGGTTTTCAGTGAGAAAAATTGGCAGATTCAAATTGTTAACGAAGAGAACTTATTACATAGAAAGCAGTTATTGCCATTAGAAAATTATTCAGGTGAACTATTAGCAAAATTACCTGTAATTAGCATTAACGAACAGAAACTAAAGAGAGCAGAGTATGTTGGACCACGAGATGAAACTGAAGAAAAATTAGTTCAGATTTACGATTATTGATGCATGAAGAGATCAAAGAGGCAGCTGTTATTCCTCAAGATGATGAAGATGGAAATAAATATCTTTGTGCATACCTGGTATCTGGAAGGGAACTTATAGTTTCAGAGTTACGGGATTGGATTGGAGTAGAATTACCAGAATATATGATTCCATCCTATTTTGTGAGATTAGAAGAAATGCCCTTAACCACAAATGGAAAACTAAATCGAAAAGCTTTACCTGAACTTGATGGAACGATTCAGACAGGAACAGAATATGTAGCTCCTCAAAACGAGATAGAGGAAAAATTAGCAATAATATGGGAAGCAATTTTGGGTGTAGATAAAATAGGTATAAACGATAATTTCTTTGAATTAGGTGGACATTCTTTAAAAGCGACAGTTCTAGTGTCACAAATACATAAGGAATTGAATGTAGAAGTACCTATAAGTGAATTATTTAAAAGATCTACTATAAAACAACTTGCAGAATATATAGAAGTTTCGGAGGAAAATCTATTCTCATCTATACAACCAGTGGAAGAAAAGGAATATTATCCGGCCTCATCTGTGCAGAAGAGACTGTACATACTGTGTCAGTTTGAAGGTGTTGGCGTATGTTACAACATGCCAGGAGCTATGGTGATTGAAGGCAGACTAAACAGTGAAAATGTTGAACAGAGCTTCAAAAAACTTGTTCAAAGGCATGAGACTCTGCGTACATTCTTCCATATGTTGGAGGGCGAAGTTGTGCAAAAGGTACACAGTGAAGTGGATTTTGAAATAAGCTTTACTCCAACTGGTGAAAGTGAATGCAAAGTGCGCGAAGAATTTGTACGACCTTTTGATTTAAGCCAAGCCCCACTTTTGAGAATTGGCCTTGTAAAATTGGCAGAAGACAGGCATATGATGATGTTTGACATGCAGCATATTATATCAGACGCAGTGTCTATGGAGATATTGGTAACGGAGTTTGCCACTCTATATCAGGGTGGAGATTTACCTAAATTGAGGATTCAATACAAAGATTTCTCTGTATGGCAGAATGAACTGTTTAAAACAGATTTATTTGAAAGCCAAGAAAAATATTGGTTAGACAGCTTTGCAGGCCAGCAAGGTAGAGAAATTCCAGTATTTAATCTGCCTACTGACTACCTGCGTCCATCAATCCAGAGCTTTAGAGGAGATCGGATCGTCTTTGGAATTGAGGGTGAGTTAACAGCCCAGTTGAAAGAGCTTGCTACTCAGTCAGGTTCAACAATGTATATAGTATTACTATCAGCATTTAATGTGCTATTGTATAAATACACCGGACAGGATGATATTGTAATCGGTTCTCCGATTGCTGGTAGGCGCCATGCGGATTTGCAAAATATCATCGGAATGTTTGTCAATATGCTTGCATCATGTAGCATCAAGACATTTATAGATTTCCTCAGTGAAGTTAGAAATAACACATTGAAAGCGTATGACAATCAGGATTACCAGTTTGAAGAACTGGTGGAAAAGCTCAACCTGAAGAGAGATTTGAGTCGGAATACTTTATTTGATGTGGTATTCTCATTGCAGAATGCAAAACCAGGTATGGGAGAAATGGAAGGCTTGCGGCTGGTTCCAAGTAAACTTGAGTATAATATATCCAAAGTTGATATTACGCTGGATTGCGTTGAGCAAAATGACAGGATATTATTTAGTTTTGAATACTTTATTGACCTGTTTGCAAAGGAAACCATAGAACGATTATCCAGTCACTATGTAAATATTCTAAGACGAATAACTCAAAACCCAGAGGTGAAATTGGCAGATATAAACATGCTTTCAGAGGCAGAGAGAGAACAAATTCTGTGTGATTTCAACGCTATCGAAATGGAGTATGCAAAGGACAAAACGTTACATGAGCTATTTATAGAGCAGGTGGAAAAGACCCCAGAGAAAATTGCTCTGGTCTTTGAAGATGAAAAGTTGACCTATGGGGAATTGAATAAAAAGACAAACCAGCTTGCCCACAGTCTCAGAGAATATGGTGTTGCTATAGATGAAATCATTGGCATTATGGATGAGCGCTCTATTGATATGATTATAGGTATCTTAAGTGTGCTAAAAGCTGGTGGGGCATATATGCCGATAGATCCTGATTATCCTGCGGAGAGAATTAGATATATGCTTGAGGATAGCAATATCAAGATATTACTCACAAACGAAGATCATATTCAAAAACATTTTACTGGCAGAATCGAATATAATGGAAGGATTATTGATCTGAAAGATAAGAATGCTTACACAGGAGATGGGCATAATCTGGAAAACATGAATAACCCTGAGGATCTGGTGTATGTAATGTACACTTCTGGTTCGACGGGTAAACCCAAAGGGGTAATGATTGAGCATAGAGGTGTCGTAAGTCTCTCTAAGTATTATAATGAAATGTTTAATTTAGAAGAGGGAAGAAATATTGTACATATGTCCAATGTTTCCTTTGACACTTCTGTTGTAGAAATATTCCCACCGCTTATTTATGGGGCATCTATTTATGTTATTAGAAAAGAGTTGGCCCTTGATAGAAAGAAATTCATACAATTTGTGGAGGAGAATCAGATTCATATCGCTCAATTCGTTCCTATGACTTTAAAAGAGATTCTGGCCCAGAGTGAAAAACCTGAATGCCTGGAGACAGTTATAGTTGGAGGGGATCAGCTTGAGGATGCATTAAAAGATGAGATTCTTTCGCTAGGATACCAGTTAACCAACCATTATGGACCGACTGAGGGAACGGTAGATTCTATCATCGCCAAATGTGAAGAATCAAAATCAAGTATCGGAAAGCCGATCCCCAACACTAAAGTTTACATTCTGGATCAAGATAATAATCTATCCCCGGTAGGGGTTTCAGGAGAATTGTGTGTAAGTGGAGTTGGATTGGCAAGGGGATACTTAAACAGACCTGAGCTTACAGAGGAGAAATTTGTTCCTAATCCATTGGTGTCAGGGGAGAAAATGTACAGAACGGGAGATCTGGCAAACTGGCAGTCTGATGGTAATATCACCTTCCTCGGAAGGATTGATAATCAAGTTAAGATCAGAGGGTACAGGGTTGAACTAGGAGAAATTGAGTCACAGCGGATAAAGCATACGAATATAACAGAAGCAGTTGTCGTGGATAAAGTGGATTCGAATGGAAGTAAGTATTTGTGTGCCTATATTGTTGCTGAAAATGAGCTTACAGTGTCAGAGATGAGAGACCATCTTTCTAAAGAGTTGCTCGACTATATGATCCCGGGACACTTTATGCAGATCGATAATTTACCTCTTTCCCACAATGGTAAGATAGATAGAAATGCTCTGCCAGAGCCAGATGGTAGTATCAATACAGGAGTAGAGTATGTCGCACCTACTAATGAGATAGAAGAAAAGTTGGTTGAAATATGGCAGGAAGTGCTTGGTGTAGATGGTATAGGTATAACTCATAACTAATCTGTACCCTTTGTCAAGGACATTTTAAAATAGAAAGGTTGAGTGATTTTAATTACTTATAAAAAAAATGTTTGACATTGGTATTTAGTTTTGTTATACATAAATGAAAATGAAAATCATTATCAAAAACGAACACAAAAGAAGAAAAAATTTTTAACTATACAATGAGAATGATTTTCAATATCAAAAGAATTTAATTTTACTACTTACCAATAGTTCAGATGGAGGTGAAAAAAAATGTGAATTTAAGATAGTGGTTGCGCGTGACGAAAGTTCTAAAGAAAAACAGATTATTTGAAAGGATGATTACCATGCAAATATTAAAATCTTTTACATTTCGGTTAGTTTTAGCTTTTACTCTGATTTTATATTTCGCTCCTGCGTCTTTTGCACTAGAGAGTTCTATAGAGGGTATATTGGTAGATGATTTGGGTAAAATTATTGAAATTAATAACGTAACTCGCATTCTCTCATTGGAACCTGCTATAATAGAGGCATTGTATTTGAGTGGACATTTTGATAAATTGGTAGGAGTTGCTAAGTCGTCTATGTCTGAAAACTGGCCTAAAGAAGTAGATAGTGTTGAAAGCGTAGGGGATATACGGAATGTAAATGTAGAAAAAATAGTGGATTTAAAACATGACCTAATTTTTGGGGATACTCAACAAGCAGAAAAAGAGATCGCCAAATTAACAGCTCTATTAGAAGAAGTAAGAGAAAATATTAAAGTTAATGAGCTTAAAACAGCTATATTTCTCTATAATCTTAAACCAGTAATGGCTTTTGGTAATGGCAGTATTCCTGATCAGGTACTGACATTAGTTGGTCTAAAGAACATTGCAAGAGATATTGAAGGAAATAATTCTACTTTTTCAATTGAGGAGCTTTTAGATTTAAACCCTGATTATATCTTTTTTGCTATGCGTGCAAAGTCAGGTTTAAAAGAAATGAAAAATAATCCTCTTTGGAATGAACTAACCGCTGTGAAAAATGGAAAATGTCTTATACCACCAACAGAACATGTTTTGAGACCCACTCCTCGTTTGATCTATGGAATATATGAAATCAATAAGTTAGTTTATCAATAACATTGGGAGTTGTTAATGAGATGGATACAAAAAGATGGTCAGTACTATTAATTTTATCGCTGTTATTAGTATTTGCGTGTGGATATGTACTAACTCTTGGTTCTGTAGAGATTACATATAAAGAGATAGGCAATATTATTGTACATCGATTAGGTTTAAGCGAATTACATGTTTCACGTACAGCTCAGATTATCATTGAAAAAGTAAGATTTCCTAGAATTATAATGGCTCTATTGGTAGGCTCAACCCTTGCTACAGCAGGAGTGGGAATGCAAGCTCTGTTTCAAAATCCAATGGCTGATCCTTATATAATAGGTATCTCGTCCAGTGCATCATTTGGGGCGGTGTTGGCATTTACATTAAACTTAGCACCTGGTTATTATGGTCTTTTTGCGTTTATGTTGTCGTTATTGACAGCATCGATACTTTATAGGTTTTCAAAGATTGGAAAAAGGTCTTCTGTGACAATTTTATTATTAATGGGAATTGGACTTTCTGCTTTATATGGTGCAATAACTTCTTTCTTAATTTATTTCGCTGGTGAGGATTCTTTTTCAGTCATAGTCTGGATGATGGGTTATTTAGGCGACGCAACCTGGCAGAAGGTTGGTTTAGCAAGCATTCCAATTATATTAGGTATTCTGGTCATAAATTTCTTTGCAAGGGATCTGAATATGTTCTTGACTGGAGAAGAAGAAGCCTGTTACTTAGGGGTGAATGTAGAGTTAACTAAAAGAATAATTTTAGGAATTTCGACTCTGATTGTTGCTATCTCAGTAGCGTATGGAGGAATTATTGGTTTTGTAGGTCTGGTTATCCCTCATGTTTTTCGCTTACTCATTGGTAATGATCACCGCTTATTAATACCTTTAAGTTCAATAGGAGGAGCCTTCTTTTTATTGATCTCTGATACGATTGCTAGAACTATAATTGCGCCAACTGAGATACCTATAGGAGCTCCCTTTTTTATCTATCTTTTAATGAGAAGAAGGAGGGTTATGTTATGATTTTAAAGGTTACTGATCTTTTTTTTAAGTATCGTGAACGTGAAGTTTTAAAAGATATATCATTTTTAATAGAAAAGGAACAATTTTTAGGCATTATAGGACCTAATGGATCAGGAAAAACAACATTAATTAAGAATATCGCTGGTTTTTTTAGGTCACAGGGAAAAATAGTTATTAAAAATGAGAACTTATCAGGACTCACCAAAAAAGAAGTTGCAAAAAGAATAGGAGTAGTACCTCAGAAAAGCAAATTAAAGGGAGAATTTACGGTCCGAGAAATTGTTGAGATGGGGCGTTATGCTTATCAAACTCGGTTTCAAAGATTAAAAAAAGAGGATGATAATGTGATTGAAGGAGTGATGAGAGAATTAGATATTCTTAAATTTCATGACCGTAAAATCAATGAAGTATCAGGAGGAGAATTTCAGAAAGTCTTAATCGCCCGGGCATTAGCTCAAGAACCAGATATATTGATTTTGGATGAAGCTACATCAAATCTAGATATCAATCGAACAATTGAAATCTTTCAATTAGCCAGAAAAATCTGTCGTGAGAACAAGATAACTATTATTGCAATCATTCATGATTTAAATATGGCAGCTCAATTTTGTGATCAGATTATGGTCTTAAAAGATGGGGAGAAATATCAAATGGGAACTCCTCAAGAAGTTCTCAATCCTGACCTTTTATATAAAACATTTGGGCTTAAAGCACAAGTAATAACAAATCCTCAGAATCAAAGGCCATATATTATTCCGTATATTGAAATAGATAAAATTTAGGAGGTATAACTGTGGTTTACGAAAAAAGATATAAGTCACATCATGATTCAACAAATCTTTTGAAACATACCTTTATAAGTAATGAAGATCCTCAAAATTATATTACGAATCTATTGGCTACAGAAGCCAAAAAACCTCGTTCGATCTATATTCATGTTCCATATTGTACAAAAATATGTAGTTTCTGTAATATGAATAGAGGGTTACTTAATAAAGATATTAATGACTATCATACGTTACTTATTGATTCTATTAAAAAGGTTTATGATTATCTGTATTTGCAAAGCAAAGAATTTGAATCCATCTATTTTGGTGGAGGTACCCCTACAACGTTATCGGCAAAACAGATTGAAGAGGTTTTACAGACCATATTTGATTATTTACCTATCAGTTCAAATGCTGAAATTAGTTTTGAAACATCTATTACAGAACTTACCGAAGATAGATTGGTTGTAATGAAAGAGATGGGAGTGAATCGCTTCAGTATCGGGGTTTAATCTTTTGTTGATCGAGCAAGAAAACTTTTTGCTCGGCGTGGAAGTAGTAAGAAGGTAGTTGAAAAGCTTATCAAAGTAATAGAGATGGGTTTTAAAAATACCAATATAGATTTGATCTATAATTATCCGGGCCAGACGTTGGAAGAACTGAATTATGATTTGGAAATGGTAAAAGAATTAGAATTGGCAGGATTAAGTTATTATTCTTTGATGCGACATGAAGGTTCTGCACTGGAAGCTCGGATTAAAGAAGGTAAAGTCTCAGAATTAGCAGGATTGACTGAAGAAAAAGTTTTCTTTAAGAAGATTTTTAGAGAATTACAGGAAAACAATTATAGCTTATTAGAATTAACTAAGTTGACCAATCAAAATCGAGATCGTTATCAATATATTCAAATAAAAAATCGTAGTGGAGATGTTTTAGCATTAGGGGTAGGAGCCGGAGGAAGAATGGGAGATTATAATTATTTTAACGGGATGGCAAAAGATATGATTACAAAAAATAAATCGCCACTCTCTCCCATGGGAAGAATTGTTACAGCAGAATACAATAAGATCGATAGGATTCGGGGTCAAATCCAGTTTGGAAATATTAATTTTGAAGAGATTAAAGAGGAAATAGATTTTGACATTAAAGAACACTGCGCAGATTTTATAGCTGAATTAGAATCAAAAGATTTGATTAAACTGAATGAAGATGGTTTCAAACTAACTGAAGAAGGTGTTTTCTGGGGTAATAACATAAGCAGGGATCTTACTAAAAATTTAGTTGAAAGATATTCAAAAGGGAGGGAATAATAATGAAAGTACTTGTAACATATTCAAGTAGAACGGGAAATACAAAAAAAGTAGCTGAGGGTATTTTAGAGATAATGCCAAAGGGAACCAATATTTTTTCAATTGAAGAAGTTCCTTCGTTTGATGAATATGATTTTATTGCTCTGGGATTTTGGGTAGATAAAGGTACAGCGGATGAGAAGTCACAAAAATATATGCAGAAGATTAATCATAAGAAAATAGGGTTGTTTGGTACTCTTGGAGCATATCCAGATTCTGAGCATGCACATAAATCTATGGAGAATGTTAAAAAATTACTTCAACCTGATAATCAGATTAGGGGAGAGTTTATGTGTCAGGGCAAAATCGATCCTCAACTTATAGAGCAGTTTAAAAATTTACCAGCGGATCATCCCCACGCTATGACTCTTGAACGAGAGGCAAGGCATGCAGAAGCGAGTAAACATCCAAATGAAGAGGATATAAAAAACGCGCAAACTATTTTTAAAGAAATAATGCTACAAATGAATTTTTGATGGGAAGAAAAAAATTTTTAGACAATTGTTAGGTTAATCTAACAATTGTCTAAACTTAATATAAGGAGGAGAGAAAATAGGGCATCAAGTGATTATGCATGTTGCGGGTAGGAAAAATAGTGCCTGTAGGAACTTTCAAATTCCTTGTAACACGGATTTGGTTTTAGTATTGACTGACTTTGTTAATCATAACCTGATGAAAAAAGCTAAGAAAGAGGTAGAGAAGAATGAAATCGATATTTTATATTCTAAAAGGAGTTGGTCTTCCATTTATACAAAGTTACAAGAAAATAAAATGATTCTTTGTAATTAATGGAATTAAGTTGGTAAAAAAACTAGAAAAAATAATTTTATTTAAAAATGATAATTAGCCTTGATTACAAACATAATACATGGTATAATTCTAGTGAATTGAATAGTTCTAATAGGTTCTGAAAAGTCAGATTAATAGGGAAAACGGTGAAAATCCGTTACAGCCCCCGCTACTGTAAGTGTGGATGCACTGATTAAATATGCCACTGGGAAACTGGGAAGGTGAATCAGATGCAGGTGAAACACGAGTCAGGAGACCTGCCTATTGAATGTGCACGAACATCTTTCGGTGGGAAGGATTGGTTAGTATGAGATAACCCCAAGCCTTTTGTTTGGGTTTTCTTTATAATGCCCTCTTTCCATGGAAAGAGGGTATTATTTCTATATAAAGGTATTTGTTGAATAGTAAAATAATAAGCATATATAGGTGTTCTTAAGGAACTTAATTTAGGAAAGTGGTGAAAGTCCACTACAGCCCCCGCTACTGTGAGTGTGGATGAAACTGATCAACGTTTAGCTATAAAACGCAAAGCGTTAGCCCACTGGGCCGACCGCCTAGGAAGGGAACAGGAGTAAGATAAAGCACAAGTCAGGAGACTAGCCTATTTATGAAAAATAATACCTTCGGTGGGGAGGGGAAAATTTGACATGGTAAGTTTTCTATCTTACTTTGGTATGTTTCTAGTTGTCAGAATTTAAACCCTACTATTAAGGTAGGGTTTATTTTTTTGGCTTAAAAAAAGAAAGGTTAGGTGATTTGAATGAAAAAAGTTTTTTGGGATTATGTTGGTATCGCTGTAGGATGTATAATAACTGCAATTGGATTGGTTATTTTTCTTGTCCCAAATAAGATTGCTTCTGGTGGTGCCAGTGGTCTGGCTACAGTTACATATCATGTTTTCGGAATTCCAGTTGGCATAATGATGTTATTTATTAATATCCCACTGTTTTTAGCTGCGGTCAAAACTTTAGGTCGACAGGTGGGAGCACGGACATTATGGGCGATTTTAGTTTTATCACTTAGTACAGATTTATTGACTACCTGTTTGCCTGTTCTCACTTATAATCCTCTTTTGGCTAGTATTTATGGAGGTGCCACAACTGGTTTTGGCATGGGGCTGGTTTTTCGCTCAAGAGGAACCACTGGAGGTACCGATTTAGTAGCGGCTTTAGTTAGTTATTATTTCCCCACTTTTAGTATTGGGCAAGGACTTTTTTTAGTGGATGTTTTTGTTGTCGTTCTTGCAGGGATTGTCTTTAATGCTGAACTGGCTTTATATGCAACTATATCAATTTTTATTGCTTCTAAAGTAATTGATCTTGTCCAACAAGGTTTTAACTTTTCAAAAGCAGCTTTTATTATTTCAGACAAGTCTGAAGAAATATTAGATGAGATTTTAGAAAAAATGGGGCGAGGTGTGACAACTCTTGATGGAAAAGGTGGTTATACAGGCAATGAGAAGAAGATTATGATGGTTATTATCAGTAGAGCAGAAGTTACTCGGCTCAAAAATATCATTTATCAGATTGATCCAGATTCTTTTGTATTTTTAACTGATGTTCATGATGTTTTGGGAGAAGGGTTTAAAGAGTTTAGTTTTGATAAAATAAATGAAGCAATGCATGTGTGAAGTTTGTTACAGATAAAATCTTATCAAATAAGTAGAATATTTTAAAATGCGTGTAGTATACATAAAAGTAAGGAAGTAGAAAAAATAAAAAGGAGGTGTTTTGAATGATAATACCATTTCCTAAGACTTGCCCTAAGTACGGCGGGCCACATTGCGGTTATTCAGGATGTATTCCACCAGATCAAGTTCCAGTACATTGTCCATAATTGAATGCAGAAAGCCACCCTTCGGGGGTGGTATTTTTTATTTAAGCAGGATTTTAATAATTTGTAAAAGTTAAAATATATAAATGTTCTGGCGAGGTGGGCGACTTCCCCCTTCTGAAATGTCGTTAAATAAAGTGCTAGTGAAACTTTAGTGTATAAAGAATTAGTCATATTAAAGTAAATAGTTCCGTATTCTTTTAAAAGTAGCTTGACACTATTAAGTTCTTTATATATAATGAGAGTGTTAAAAACTAAATAATAACGAAAACTACAGGTGCCTTTTTTCGCGCAAGCGTGAGGTTAAAAGGGAAGTTCGGTGCAAGGCCGATGCAGCCCCTGCTACTGTAAATATTGACGAAACCCTAAAAATCTGTGAAGCAGATTAAGCTGCTATAGTAGATTAAGCCACTGGGAAACTGGGAAGGCTTGCGCATTATGTGAATGCGTACGGGAGTAGGATGAGATATGAGCCAGGAAACCTGCCTGTATTGTTTTAAGTGTATTCATTTCGGAGGGGAATACTTACACTTGTCAGATGTCATCTTGAATATGCTCTAGTGAATACTAGATTACATAGGTATATTTGGAATTTTGACAATATGATAAGTAAACAGGACTCCGAAAAAACGGGGTTTTTTTAGTTTTAAAAACTGAATAGATAAGATATAGGTGCCTTGCGTGCAAGCGTGAGGTTAAAAGGGAAGTTCGGTAAAAGCCGATGCAGCCCCCGCTACTGTGAACATCAACGAAACCATAAAAATCTGTTATGCAGATTTAACCACTGGGAAACTGGGAAGGTTTGCGCATTACGTATGCGCACGGGAGTAGGATGAGATGTGAGCCAGGAAACCTGCCTGTAACTTTGATGTGTATTATTTCGGAGGGAAGTTTATGCACTTGTCAAATATTGATTTTATATATTTTTATGTAAATACGTTAAATATATTTGACTTGCATAGTATGATAAAAATGACTCCGAAAGGGGTCTTTTTTTATTAAATTAGAAAGTGTGCGAATATTTTAAAATGGAGGGGATTTAAATGTTCAAAAGAAGGTTTGGCTTAATTTTAACGTTGATTGTCAGTTTTCTACTTGTTTCTGGTGTTGTTTTAGCTGGTGGTACTCTTAAATTGGACTACACAGATGCTTTCAATATTGAGTATCTGGAAAATGGAAATAAGATAGTTACTGATGGTGATGGTATGAAATGGTTATTGGTTCCTAGAGGACAGGATGTACCAGAAGGTTATGAAGGTTTACCAGTGGTTTATACACCAATTAAAAATGTTTTATTGGGATCTATAACTCAAGCATGTTTATTAAGACCTCTTGGTGTATTAGATAGTGTTATCGCTGTTACTTCTCCTTTAAATGCATGGTATATTGATGAGATCAAAGAAGGATTTCAAAATGAAACCGTAACTTTTGTTGGAGAAGGTTGGTCCCCAGATTTTGAGAAAATTCAGGAGCTTAATCCTGACTATGCTATTGTCTATACGGGATCTTATCCACAGACAGCATTGATTGAAAAATTTAAAGAATTAAAAATGCCTTATCTTGTAGACAATGAGTACATGGAAGCTAGAGCTTTTGGTAGAATGGAATGGATTAAGTTTATGGGTGCATTCTACAATAAGGATGATGTAGCTGTAGAATATTTTGAAAATGCATTACAAGAGATCGAATTATTAAAAGAAAAACTTGCAGGTGTAGAGCAACCTAAAGTTGTATGGGGTTCAATTTATAATGGTAAGGTTTATGTTCCAAGAGCAGGTTCTTATGTAGCTGAAATGATTGCTCTTGCAGGTGGAGATTATGTTTTCAATGATTTGGGCGTAAATGAATCAGGCAGTGCAGAAATTACTTTAGAAGAACTTTATGCCAAAGCAATTGATGCAGATATTTTCATCTATTCTAGCTGGTATGTTTCTTCTACAGATGACATTGTACAACAGGCTCCAATACTTGCTGATCTCAAATCTATCAAAGAAGGTAATGTATGGAGATATAATGCTAACTGGTATCAAAGTTTAGATAGAACACATAAGCAAATCATTGATCTTGCTTCTATTTTCTATCCAGAACTTTTAAAAGGAAATGTAAATGATCATTTAACACAACTTCCTAAGTAAGAATTATTTGGTCTGAACAACTGGACGTAATGGTATCTGCTATTACGTCCAGTTTTTAAGTAAAAATTTACTTCTTTATATGAGGTGTAAACTATGGATTTTATTAATAAAAAGACAACACGATATGCAACAGTTTTGCTTATATTATTGGCCTTATTGATATTTGCTTTTTTATTAAACATTGGAATGGGATCAGTCAAAATACCAATTTCGCAGGTCTTCACAGAGATAAAAAGGATGATCTTACACCAACAATCAGATCAACCAATCTATAAGGCGATCATTGGACGAATAAGACTTCCCCGTACATTGGCTGCAATTATTGGAGGAGCTTCTTTGGCATCTGCTGGTCTGTTGCTACAGATTTTCTTTAGAAATCCTTTGGTAGGTCCCTATGTTTTGGGAATCTCGTCAGGTGCGACATTGTTAGTTGCCCTGATTTTATTGGCAGGGGTTACTTTTGGTTTGAATATAGCGACACCTTTTTTGTTATTTCTCGCAGCTTTTATAGGGTCAATTCTTGTGATGACTATTGTTCTATTGATCTCTTCTAAAGTAAAAAATGTAGTAACATTATTGGTGATTGGTCTTATGGCAGGTTATTTATGCGGTTCTGTAACCAGTTTTTTGATGGCTTTTGCAGAAAAGGAAGAGGTAAAAGGTTTTATAATGTGGACTATGGGGAGTTTCTCAGGTTTTACCTGGAAGCAGGTGACGATTTTAACTTTGGTTGGACTTCCGGGTTTATTTATTACCTTATTAATCTCGAAACCTTTGAATGCACTACTCATGGGAGAGAAATATGCAGCAAGCATGGGTGTTAAGATTAAAAGAATCAGATTTTTAATCGTTTTGATTTCAAGTCTTTTAGCAGGGCTTGTTACAGCATTCGCCGGGCCAGTCTCTTTCATTGGCCTCTCAGTCCCACATATCTCTAGATTATGTTTTGGTACTTCTGATAACAAAATTTTAATCCCGGGAACGATTCTTTTAGGTGGCACGATTACAGGTTTATGTGATCTGATTGCCAGAACTATATTTGCCCCAGTAGAAGTACCAATCAGTGCAGTTACTTCATTTTTGGGAGCACCAGTCGTAATATTTCTATTGCTTAGAAGGAGGAATGCACTTTGAGTATCATCAGAACCGAATCTTTAGCAGTAGGTTATGGGGATAAAGTCGTTGTAGATCAGGTAGCAATAGATGCTTTAAAAGGTCAAATTGTTTGTCTTCTGGGACCAAATGGGTCAGGAAAAACAACAATCCTCAGAACTCTTGCAGGACTTCTTTCTTCAGTTAAGGGAACAGTCTTTATAAATAATGAAGACCTTTCGTCAATAAATCAACAAAAACTAGCGAAGATGCTGGCTGTTGTATTAACAGAACGTCCTACACCTGGTTTAATGACAGTTTTTGATATTGCAGCGATGGGAAGATATCCACATACAGGATTTTTCGGGAAACTGACTCAAACAGATATTGATGTAACCATGGATGCACTCAGAATGGTCCATGCTGATTATCTGGCTCACCGCTATTTTAGTGAATTAAGTGATGGAGAGAAACAAAAGGTAATGATTGCCCGGGCAATTGTTCAGGAACCTGAGTTAATTATTTTAGATGAACCGACTATTCATTTGAATGTTAAACATAAAATTAAAGTGATTTCAATCTTAAAAAAGATGAGTAAAGAAAAAGGGATTACAGTAGTACTTTCTTTACATGAGATTGATCTCGCGTTAAAAAGTTGTGATACTGTTTTACTAGTAAAGGATGGAAAAATATTAGATTATGGTTTTCCAGAAGATGTGATCAAAGAGAATACGATTAAAGAACTTTATGATATAAACACTGCTAGATATAATGATTTTTTGGGTACAATTGAGTTATATAACCAATGTAAGGATTCAGTTTTTATATTTGGAGGAGCTGGAAGTGGAACCAGACTCTATCGAGCTTTAACAAAACGTGGTTACGGAATAGATACCGGAATTATCCACGAAAACGACGTTGATTACTTTGTAGCCCAATCAATTGGAGCTAATATAATCAGCGAAAAACCCTTTGAAAAAATTAGTAATGAAACCTATGCCAACGCTTTAAAATTTATCAAAAAAGCAGGTATTATCATAGATGCAGGTTTTGCAATTGGCAAAAACAACGAACAGAATCTATCTCTGTTGATCGAAGCGATTAAAACGGGTAAAGTGATCTATAGTATGCGCTTAAAAGACGAAGCAAAAAGACTATTTGATCGTACTCACTTAAGTCAATTTACCGATAAACTAATCTATTGTGATAGTATTTCAGATATTGTAGAGAAACTTAGTCTAGAAAAATGCCCATAATAATGTTATAACATTGAAAATTGAGGTGAGGAACATGTATAAAATCCTATTTATACTCGGCATGCACGACTCTTCTTATACATTAAAAGAAGCCTAACAATCATTACAACGTGATTTTTCTCATGAATTTAAATTTGATTTTTTAAATACCTACGAGTTGGATGAAAATCCCGAACAATTTACAAAAGCATTGAAGCTGGCCCGGGAAAGTGATTTTATCTTCATCTGTTGTCATGGAGGATTTACTAAGTTTAAAAAGTTTAAAGAGTTTTTTGATAGTTTTAAGGATGACAAAAAATTTTTTCTTGAATCAGGTATAGATGATGAGATCAACGAACTTAAAAAATATTCTAATCTGAGTATGGAAGATTATTATTCAATATATAGATATTATGCTATGGGTGACCATGACAATATGTATAATATGGTTTTATGGATGGCTGCAACTTTTAAAGGATTGGATTATGAATATCAAGAACCCAAAGCTCCAAAATGGGAGGGGGTGTATGATTCAAATAAGGAAATTGTAGATGATGAAGCATATATAGCAGAAGTCTTAAAACAAGATAAACCAATTATCGGTGTCCTATTTCATGCTTATAATCTTTTAAGAAATAACGTAGAGCATATTAATGAATTAATTGAAAAGATACGAAGCTTAGGAGCTACTCCGATTGCGTTTTATACTGGTATTACAAAAGAAGAGGAGTTAGAAAGAAAGGGTGTACGCTGGTTAATTGATAATTATCTTATAAAAGATGGTGAACCTATTGTTGATGCATTGATTAATACTGTTGGTTTTTCTCGGAGTGTTTTAAGCAATCTAGGTGATGGAACAAAGGTAGTGGAAGAGAGTATTTTTGATGATTTGGGCGTTCCTGTCTTACAGGCAATGTCAACGTACTTAACTTTAGAACAGTGGGAAGAATCTGTGATTGGATTAGATATTATGTCTTTAGTATTCTGTATCTATTTTCCTGAATTTGATGGTCAGATTATTACTATCCCGATTGCCTACACTGAATATTTGCAAGATGAGGTTGGCCAGAGATATATCCAAAAACCGATTGAAGATCGTGTGGATAAAATTTGTAGACTTGCCCTAAATTGGGCCCGTCTGAGAAATCTGTCTAATGATAAAAAGAAGGTAGCAATAATTTTTCATAACATGCCTCCAAGAAATGATTCAATTGGTTGTGCTTATGGTTTGGATACTCCTGAGACTGTGTATAATATCATAGATTCACTCAAAGAGAACGGGATCAGAATAGACTATGATTTTAATGATGGACAGGAGATTATTCAAAAGATCATTGATGGAGTAAGTAATGATATGAACTGGCAGACTCCAGAAAAGATGTTAGAAAAAAGTGTTGATATTATTGACGGAAAAGTTTATTGAGAGTGGTTTTCTAACTTAAGCGAGAAAGTGCAAAAATAATTGATCAAGGATTGGGGTAATCCTCCTGGTGAGTTTATGGTTCATGATGATAAAATGCCTATACCAGGGATTATGAATGGTAATATTTTTATTGGATTACAGCCACAACGCGCTTTTATGGAAAAGGCAGAGGAATGCTATTATAGTACAGATTTAGTCTGCCCTCATCAATATATTGCATTTTATAAATGGCTAAAATATGGATTTAAAGCTGATGTAATTTTACATATCGGTACTCATGGAACTTTAGAATGGTTACCAGGAAAATAAAGAAGATTTTCTAAAAGAGCTGATAATTTCATTTGAAAAAGTAATTATTTTTGCCATAGGAATTCCTGAGTAGAATAAGATGTTGTGTGGGGCAAGGAAAAATCATTCGATGATTTTTTCCTTGCCCTTTTACGCATTTCAGTACAATGAAGAGAATTTTTGAAAACATATAAAAATGTTAATTCATTTTTCTTGACAATGAGGGAGTTTTTTTGGTATAATATAAACGAGATTGAGAATCATTTTCAACGCCTAGCAGAAAGGGTTATTTTTTTAGAGTTCTACTGATAATGATTTTCATTAACATTAAGAGAACGGATAATATTCTATATCATAAGTAAATTAGGTTAAACTGTAAAGGAGGTTGCTACATGGAAAATATTATCATGCAAAATTCAAAGATATTTACAGAAATAAATGGGATTATCGATTGGCTTGATACGCATTCGTTTTGTAATCAATATCTGTTTCGTTTAATTGATCTTATAGGAGCTACATTGGTGGGAGTAAAACCAGCTGAATTGATTAACATTCCTATAAATAAACATGGAGTAAAAAGTTCAGATTGGGAAGAATGTAGATTCTGCCTTTTGCGTCACAAAGAGATAAAAGTAAAAAAAATCAATAAAGAAAATAGAAAACAAGTTTTGATCTATCATTCTGCTTCTTTGGATCAAACACTTAGTAAACCAATTAATTTAAAAATACTTAGAAGAGTGGGATATCCATCAAAGTACTCCTTAGAAGGTTATGTTAATAATTTGCTAAGGAGATTGAATAGTGATGAATTTCCTCATGAGATTGGTATATTTCTTGGCTATCCAACTAAAGATGTGATTGGTTTTATGGGTCATCCTTCGTTGAAATTGGTAAAAACCAAAGGTTGGCAATATTATGGTAATGAAAAAATATCAAAGAAAAGGTATGAAAGTTTCTTACATGCTCGAAGAAAAGTCTTGGAGTCAATATACTCTTTTATTGACGCAAAAGAGTATAAAGATATAAAGATTTTGTGCTAAAAAAAAGGAGGAGTATAAAATTATGAATAAAAAAGTATTTGTGTTTTTGAGTATTATTGTTATATTTACGATGGCTTTAGTTGGTTGTGGAAATCAGCAAGAAGAGAAAAATGAAGAATCTAGTGCTAAAACGATGTACACTGGAGAGGAAGGGCGTATTACTGTCTATGTATCTGGCCCGCAAAAAATGGTCAGTGAATTGGAGGCAAGTTTTGAGGAAAAACGCGGTGATGTACTGAATGTATTCCACACAGGTAGTGGACCTTTGCGTCAGAAAGTATGGACTGAATTGGAATCTGGTTATATTCAGGCAGATGTTATCTGGGGAGCAGACCCACTTATGTATATTTCGTTAAAAGAAAAGAATGTACTTATGCAATATAAATCTCCTGAGATAGAGGCAATGGACACAGCTTATTTGATGGGTGATGGCTATTATACTCCAGTTAATGCTCGGTATGGAGTCATTGTATATAATAAGGATCGGATTGATTCTGCAGAAAAACCATCTTCCTGGAGTGATCTAATGGATTCAAAATGGAAAAAACGCCTGGCAATGGCGGATGCTACGCAATCTTCTATGGCATTGGCTCTTACTGCTGGTCTTTATCAAATTCAGAGTAATACTTGGGATTATCATGAAGCCTTAAAGAAAAATGAAATCATGTTAATAAGGCAAAACATTGAGGTTATCTCCAAAGTGGAGTCAGGCGAAGTAGATGCAGGAATTGCACCGCATGATGGTATTATCCGATTGATAAAGCAGGCTAAGAAGAAAAAAATTGAAAGTCCATTGGTAATTGTTTGGCCAAAGGAAGGAGCTATAAGCTGCCAGAGACCTATTGCGATTATTAAAAATGATGCCAGACCAGAGGTGAATGATAAACTTGCTAAAGAATATGTTGATTTTGTATTATCTCCAACAGGGCAAAAGATTGCATCTAAATATGGATTTATTACCGTTCGAAAAGATGTCGAAAATTTATCTTGTATTCCAGTTTCATTGAAATCTGTAACCGTTGATTGGAGGTATGCTAGCAAGCATGGAACAGAAATGTGTGATAAATTCAAAAATATCATGTTTAGTAAATAAACGTTGTTTTAACACACAGTATATTATTCTTATTGTAGTAGGAATATTCGTTGCAGTTTTAGTATTGTACCCATTTTTAATACTTGTAGCCAAAAGTTTTGGAATTACAATACATGGTGGTAAGTTAACATTAAACGCTTATATCAAAGCGTTTAAAGATCCGCAAACCCTTGCGGCTTTGAGGAATACTCTTTATGTTGCTTCTGGGGTTACAATTTTAACCAGCGTAATTGGTGGATTTTTGGCCTGGTTGGTTACTCGAACAAATTTACTTTTTAAGAAGGGGATTACGTTAATTGTTTTTTTAACTTTCATTATTCCATCTTATATTATGGCAGTTGCCTGGATTGCACTTTTAGGTCGTAATGGGTACATAAATAGGATGCTGATGGATTTATTCAATTTAAAATACTCTCCTATTAATATATATTCGCTTACAGGTGTTATATTTGTTATGACACTGCATCTATATCCATTGGTATTTATGGCATTATCAAATGCGTTAAAGAGGACAGAACCATCCTTAGAAAAAGCGGCCATTCTTTCGGGAGCAAGTCGTTTCAAAGCATTAACTTCAGTAACATTATCACTGATTATGCCTAGCATATTTTCAATAGGTCTATTGGTTTTTAATCGTGCTATGGCATCTTTTGGTGTGGCAACACTCCTTGCTTTGCCAGGTGGTAAGCATATATTGACGACCCGTATATTTAGTGCTCTAAGTAGTCTGGATTTATCTCTGGCTACGGCGATTTCTATGATTTTAATTATTTGCTCTGGAGTTGTCTTTTTTGTACATAATCTTTTTTTGCAAAAGAAGCAATATACGGTTATTACATCTAGTAGCTGTTCGCCAATACCTATTTCTCTCGGTTTTTGGCGGATTCCTATCACAATTTTGGTATTCCTTTTTCTGATTTTTACAGCATTATTACCTTTAATGACAATTATTATATCATCGTTTTTGAAAAAATGGGGATTAGATATTAGTATGCATAATTTTACTTTTGCCAATTACTATACAATATTATTTGAAGAAGAGTTGACGATTCGAGCGTTCAGAAACAGTGTACTATTTGGGATAGTAGCTGCTACGATTGTTACAGTAATTGGTTCTGTTGTATCTTATATTTCTAATGGAACAGCTTTAAAAGGGAATAAATTATTGGAATTTTGGGCGACATGGCCAATGTCTATTCCTGGAACAGTAATTGCTGTTGCTGCTATTTTAGCGTGGATAAACCCACCATTGAAGCTTTATAATACGGCGTGGATTATTATAGTTACATATATTGTAGTTTGTTTACCTTTAGTGGTAAAGAACGTAAGTGGCTTGATTCAAAATATGGATTTTACATTGGAAAAAGCAGCAAGGATTTCGGGAGCTTCCTGGGCCAGAACATATAAAGATATTACCATTCCTATAATTATGCCTGGATTGAAAACAGGATGGATTCTTTCTTTTTTGATGGTGATTCGAGAGATTCCCATTTCCGTCATGCTTTATAGTTATGGGCGTGAGACAATCGGTGTCTTAATTTTCAATTTACGTTCTGATGTGGGAGGGCTGGAAACGATATCAGCGATTGCAGTAATATTAATTATTTTGACGATTGCTGGTCACCTTGGCATTGAAAAATTTGGCAGATCCAGGTTGGAGGTGAGTCAAAATAATCCAAGCAGAATTAAGAAGTGTAAAGAAAAAATTTGGGGGAGTAACGGCTGTTGATTGTTTAAATTTAAATATTTATGCTGGAAAAATATTGGCTATTCTAGGTCCAAGCGGATGTGGTAAAACTACCCTTCTTCAGATGATTGCTGGATTGGAGCGTCCTGATGAAGGTAGTATTACCATAGCAGGTGAGACAGTATCAGAGGCAAAAGAAAATATTTTTTTACAACCTGAAAAACGCCAGATTGCTTTAGTTTTCCAAAATTACGCTCTGTGGCCACATTATAATGTATTTGAGAATGTAGCCTATCCTCTTCGAATTAGACGGATCAAAAAGGATAAAATTAAAAAAAGAGTAGCAGAAATTTTGACTTTAGTAAAACTAAATGGAATGGAAAAACGTTATCCCTTCGAATTAAGTGGAGGAGAACAGCAAAGAGTAGCATTGGCACGAGCTTTAGTAATGAAACCGAGACTTCTTCTTTTAGATGAACCTTTATCTAATTTAGATGCAAAATTAAAAGAGGAAATGCATTATGAAATTAAGCGCATCCAAAAGGAAGTTGGATTAACCATTGTACATGTAACCCATGATCAGTATGAAGCAATGGGCATTGCTGATAGGATTGTTGTTATGAATCATGGCAAAATAATTCAGGAAGGTAGACCAAAGGAAGTTTATGATCATCCACAGACAGAATTTGTCGCTAACTTTATTGGTACTACCAATCTAATTGAGGGTAAAGTGAAAAAGAAGAATGGGCAAAGATTATTCGAATTTGCGGATGGTACGAGTGTTGAGAATAACTTTATTTCTAATCACATTAGGGGAGAAGTTATTTTATCTGTTCGACCAGAAGAGATCGTTTTAAATCATTCTAATGGTATTGCACAAGGAGAGATTATTCGTGAAATTTACCGTGGCAATGTAACAGAATATAGTCTATTGATTGGTAATACGGTTTTAACTGTTCAGGCAAACAATCGGGAACATTATGAAGTTGGTGAAAGAGTACATTTAAGTATACGCCATGCAACAATTGTCAAGTTTAAAGATTAATGGTGTAGAAATTGTTAAAAAGGAGAGGTTATTTAATGCTAAAAAAGAACATTAAGTATTTGAAAAAGGATGGCCTTATTAAAATTATATATAAAGAAAAATTTTCTCAGCAGAATGAGTTCAATAAAAAGTATTATAATAAACTTTCACATATTTATGATTTCGCAGTTAATAATCTTGTTATTCCTTTATTCTTTCGTTCAAATAAAAAACTGCATTATCAATTAATTGAGGAATTGATTTCACCTTTTAAAGATAAACGAATTTTAGAAGTAGCCTGTGGCTCTGGAAGTACAATTAAATTTATAGATAGTAGAAATTATTATGCAGGACTTGATCTGTCTGATAAATTATTAAAAAAAACATTGACTAGACTGAAGAAATCATCCTTTAAAGATTTTAAACTGTATGAGGCAGATGCTTTGCATCTACCATTTGAGGCTGAAAGTTTTGATGTAGTTATATGCAACCTGGCATTGCATTTTATACCAGATTATAAATTGGCTGTACAGGAAATAGCAAAAGTTTTAAAACCAGGCGGTATTTTTGTTGGATGTAATCCTGTTACAGGTCTTCATGAAAAATATGATCGTAAATGGGAAAGGATAGGCAAAAAAAGTTATAAATCTGGAATTTCTTTTAGTGAAAAAGATTTTCAAAAAGCATGTAAAATGTATGGACTTTCTTATGAACGTAGTGGACTAAATGGTATTGTAATTTATTTTAGAAGTTTAAAACAATAAGTAAAGATTAAAGTTATTGTCAGTTGAATTGTTAGAAATAAAGAATAAAAGATAATAGTTTGTCTTGATTGAAAAGAAAATACATGATATAATTCTAGTGAATTGAATAGAATAATAGGTTTTGGAATACCAGATTAAAAGGGAAAGCGGTTAGAATCCGCTACAGCCCCCGCTACTGTGAGTGTAGATGCACTGATTAATTTTTAGCCACTGGGAAACTGGGAAGGCGCGATCAGATGCAAGTGAAACACGAGTCAGGAGACCTGCCTATTAAAGTTGAACGTAAGATCTTTCGGTGGGAGGGATTAGTTGTTATATGAAGATAAAAACAATTTATCATTGTTTTTCACACTTATAATACCTTCTTTCCATGCTGGAAAGAAGGTATTTTTTTTTAGTGAGATAGAATTTCGGAGGGGTTTACTTTGAATGATATTATTGCTGTGATTGGATTTGGTAGTAATCAGTCTCTATTAAAGGAAGTAAATGAGTTAATTGATCGATTTAAAATTAAATTTTTCCAGGGTGGAATTTTAAAAGATAAGAAAGAACAGGAGAGTATCTTAGAATTTGTCAAAGCCAATTTACCTGAATCAATTGAGAAGAACTTTATTAAAAAACATTGTTCAGAGATTGTGAATACATTAATGGATGCTGGAATCAATGAGAACTTAGAACGACGCTCGACAATCCGTATCTTTGGTGATCCACCAGGTACGTATGGAGCAGGTGTAGATCTTGCTTTAAAAGCGAGTGCCTGGAAGGATGAGAAAGACTTAGCTAAGATTTTTATCTACTTTTCCTCACATGCTTATGGAAAAGATTTATATGGTAAAAGATACAGACATGAGTTTGTTGAGAATGTAAATCAGTCAAAGATCTCGTATGACCTTTCAAACTCAAAACGACTGGATATATTCTCCTGCAGTTTTGGTGCTTCTGTAAATGGAGGATTTTCATTGATCAAGAAAGTTATGAAAGGCAAAGAGATGAAACAGTATCATGGCTCTAGAGAAGATATTAATCAGATTAAAGTTAGTACTTTGAAAGATAAAATAGAAGAATCACTTGAAAAAACTTTATTTAATCCTCTATGGAAAGAAACAGTTAAAGAAAAGGGGTATAGAGGAGCCAGTGAATTTATGCAAAAAATGCAGAATATCTTTGAGTGGCAGTGTTTAACAGACAAACTTAATGATCACGATCTTGACCGATTGGTTGAAGAATATATCAATGATCCAGAGATGAGAGAATGGTTTAATCAGCATAACTATTTTGCAATCGAAGAGATTGCGAGAAGATTTTTAGAACTTCATCAACGGGGCAAATGGGAAGCTGATCCTGATATTTTAGACTCTTTAAAGATGAGTTATATCCAGATCGAGGGTAATCTCGAAGAGAATATTGGTGAGGCAAAAGGAGAGATACAGGGAGGAACTGTTGAGATCATCACTGATCGAGATATTAAGGAGTGGCAAGAAAAATTAAAAGAAATAGACATCTAAAGTTATTTGAGAAAGGAAGATAAATCATGGATACCAGAAAAAATATTTACCCATTTACTGCAATTGTCGGACAGGAGAAGATGAAGAAAGCTTTGATTTTAAATGTAATTAATTCGAAGATTGGTGGAGTTTTAATCCGTGGTGAAAAGGGAACAGCAAAATCTACTGCAGTACGTGCTCTGGCAGATCTTTTACCAGATAAAAAAGTGGTAGAGTTACCTGTGAGTAGTACTGAAGATAGAGTTGCCGGAACTTTAGATATTGAACATACTTTAAAGACTGGTGAGAAACGGTTTGAACCAGGAGTACTTGCTGAAGCTGATGAAAATATTCTTTATGTTGATGAAGTAAACCTTTTGGATGACCATATCGTTGATCTTTTGTTAGATGCTGCGGCTATGGGTGTTAATATTGTTGAACGGGAAGGTATCTCTTATTCTCATCCAGCAAGATTTATTCTGGTAGGTACGATGAATCCTGAAGAAGGTGACTTACGTCCTCAACTCTTAGACCGTTTTGGATTAACTGTGGAAGTGATTGGTGAACAGAACGTAAAAGATCGGGTTGAAGTTATTAAAAGAAGACTTGCTTTTGAAGAAAATCCAGAAGAGTTCTGTAATAGTTTTGAAAAAGAGCAAGAGAAATTGGTTAAAGATATTGAGAATGCCAGAGGACTTTTAGATAAAGTCCAGTTAAAAGATCAGTTATTGGAGCTTACAGCAGAGATTGCTGTTAAAATGGGAGTTGATGGTCATAGAGCAGATATTACTATGATCAAAACTGCGAAAACATTAGCAGCTTTCAATCAAAGAACTGAAGTAACTGAACAGGATATATTAGAAGCAGCAGAATTGGTCTTACCTCACAGAATGCGTAGAAAGCCATTTGAAGAGAGTTCCTTGAATATTGAACAACTTTCTCAGTGGATACGTGCACGTGCAGAGGAGGAATAAGATAGATGGAAAATGTTATTTTTCCTTTTTCGGCGATAGTTGGTCAGGAGGAAGTAAAAAAGGCACTGATTTTAAATTTGATCTCTCCGAAAATTGGTGGTGTACTCCTTTGTGGTGAGAAGGGGACAGCAAAATCTACGAT
Source organism: Halanaerobiales bacterium (assembly GCA_030627905.1). Classification (GTDB taxonomy): domain Bacteria; phylum Bacillota; class Halanaerobiia; order DY22613; family DY22613; genus JAGMES01. The sequence continues at coordinate 7,875 of DAOVRZ010000055.1, read as the reverse complement.
TGTTCGTTCTCTTACTCAGCTATATTTTGGTTTAAAAGTTGTAACCCTTCCATTGAATGCAACAGAAGATCGTGTTGTTGGAACTCTTCATATTGAAAAGGCTTTAAAGGAAGGAAAGAAAGTTTTTGAACCTGGAATTTTAGCAGAGGCACACAAAAATATTCTCTATATTGATGAAGTAAATCTTCTCTCCAGTTCAATCATGAATACGATTTTAGATGTAGCATCTTCAGGCATAAATCGAGTGGAAAGGGAAGGTTTATCAAGTTCTCATCCGGCTTCGTTTATTCTTGTTGGTTCGATGAATCCTGAAGAAGGAGAGATTAAACCTCAGTTATTGGATCGGTTTGGCTTTTTTGTTGAAGTAAAAGGGTCAGAGAAGGTAAGTGCCCGGATGGAGATTGTTAAAAAGAGATTAGATTTTGAAGAAGATCCAGCCTTATTTTCTGAAAGATATCGAAATGAGGAAGAGAAACTCTATCAGAATATATTAAAGGCTCAGGAACAATTGAAAAAGGTAAAAATCTCAGAAGGACTTTTACAGGTAATCGCTGAGTTAAATCTAGAGGCTTTTGTGGCAGGTCATCGTGGTGATATAGTGATGGCGGAAGCGGCTAAGGCATTGGCAGCTTATAAAGGTAGAGATCAGGTTCTTTTAGATGATGTAAAAGAGATTGCTTCTTTGGTATTATCTCATCGCTGGAGAAAATCACCTGTGAATACTCCAGATATGGAAGAAGATTATGAAGAAGAGAAAAATGACAAAGAACCACAAGAAGAGAATCAATCTCAGGAGCAAGAGCAAAATGAACCTTCTAAATCTGAGGAATTAGATCTTCCACCACAATCTGAATTAAATGAGACTGAGCAAAATGAGAAGGACGAGAAAGAAGAATCACCTCTACCACCAATAGATCTACCAGAAGAGGAAGACCAGATCTTTGAAATTGGTGATCCTTTTAAAGCAAGGGATATATTAAAACCTTTAATGGATCATCAGATTCGAAATCAGGGGAGTGGACGAAGGAGTAAGACAAGAACTCAGGCGAAGATGGGGCGTTATGTGAAGTATCGTTTACCAAAAGGTAAAGTAAAAGATATTGCACTTGATGCTACTTTAAGAGCTGCTGCTCCTTTTCAAAGAATTCGCGATAAAAATGGTATGGCTGTTTCGATTCATAGTGAGGATATTCGTGAGAAGGTCAGAGAAAAAAGGGTTGGAAATACGATTTTATTTTTGGTAGACGTCAGTGGTTCGATGGGAGTTCAAAAACGGATGAAAGCTGCCAAAGGAGCGATCTTTTCTCTCTTACATAATGCTTATCAAAAACGTGATACAGTAGGTATGATGACTTTTCGCGGAAAGCAAGCAGAAGTTGTCTTACCACCAACTCGAAGTGTAGATTTGGCCTATAAATGTCTAAAGGAGTTACCAGCCGGTGGAAAAACACCATTGGCTTTAGCTTTGAATCGTTCAGTAGAGTTGATGAAAGCCATGCGTGTAAAAGATGAAGAGATTATTCCGGTGGTTATCTTGATCTCAGATGGTCGAACTAATGTAGCATTAAAAGGAAAAGATCCTTTAGAAGATGTAATCAATATTGCAAAACAGGCAGCAAATGAAAAGATTCAGTTTGTTGTGGTAGATACAGAGACTGGGTTTATTAAATTAGGACTTGCTAAAAAGATTGCTGAAGAGTTACAGGGTTTTTATGTTAGATTAGAAGATATATATGATGGGGAGTTGGCGACAACCTTGAAATGGGTATTGGAGAATTAATCTAACATTAAGGGGTGTTTTATGAATCTAAAATATCTTTCAATTATTAGATGGTTGGCAAAAATTTTAAGTATTTTATCTGTTGGTTTTTGAGCCAAATAGTATCTAATAAATGATGATTATGGAAATGTATGATTAAGCGGTTATCTTTAAAGGTATTGACAATTTACCTTTGGTGAGTTACAATAGTTATGGGTATGTAAAGGATATGTTAATGATAAAAAATATCATAAAATGTTATTAATAAAAAACTGAATAACTTACTAGGTGCTCTTAGTTTTGCTAAGGGAGAATAGGGAATCAGGTGAAAATCCTGAGCGGGTCCGCCACTGTAATTAGCGCGAGTTGGCTCTTTTTTACCACTTTGATCAGATAAGATCAGGGGAAGGTTGAGTCCAAACTAAGCTATAAGTCAGTAGACCTGCCTGGTAAGTATAATTAATCAATATCTTCGAGACAAGATAGAGTTAAGTTGGATAACTATGCCTAGCTCTATTTCGAGCTAGGTTTTTTTTATAATTTTTTAAAAGGAGGGTGTGGGGATTTAAAAAACTTAAGATTTATAATTATTTGAAGAATGAAACGGAGGAAAAATAATGAAAACAAGATTTTTAGTATTTTTATTTATGGCATTGATTTTAGTTAACTGCATAGTAGATTCGAATACTTTTGCTAATGAGGATCTATTTCTTTTGGATGAGGTTGTTGTAATTGGCTCAAATTATTCTGAAATATTATCTAATTCTGTAGTAAGTGTTGAAGTTATTACTGAAGAAGATATTATGAGAAAAAATGCAGAGAATGTCGCAGATGTACTCGAGGATGTTGCTGGTGTAATAATTAATAATTATGGAGATTTGGCAGGTTTAAAGACAATAAGCATTCGTGGTTCAAACGCAAGTCAGGTATTAGTTTTACTTGATGGACAGGTTTTAAATAACCCACAAAGTGGAGTGGTTGATTTAGGACAAATTGCTATAGAGCAAATAGAAAAAATAGAGATTTTACGTGGGCCAGCTTCCATAATATATGGAGCAAATGCTTTAGGTGGGGTAATCAATATTATTACTAAAACTGGATCCGAAGAAGTTGCAACTAGCGTTAATGTAAATTATGGTACATCTAATACTAAAAAAATAAATGTTGGTCTTAGAGGTAGTACCGAAGAAATTAAATATAATGTGTCGGCATTGTTAAAAAATTCTGACGGAGATAGAGAAAATAACGATTTAAACCAGATTAATTTATCTGCAAAGTTAAATTATATACTAGACAACTATCTTGATATGATCTTATCTGTTCAATATAATAAATCAGATTTTGGAGTACCTGGATCTACTAGTTGGGCAACTCCTAATGCAAGACAAAATGATAAAGATTTAAACATTAATGTTCAGTTGAACAGAAAGACAGAAGATTCTGATTTAAAAGTAATTGTGCATACCAATAAGCATACAAATACATATGATAACCCTGATGCGTGGGGGTATACTGGTCCAAGTGAACATGTTACAAATACCATTGGTTTAAACGGAGCTAAAACTGATTATTTTAATGATCATACTTTAAGTTATGGTGCGAAAGTTGAAAGATATTATATCGATAGTACTGAAAATGGTAAACATAATCGTTCTGAAACTGGTTTATATGTGCAGGATGAATGGACTGGAATTGATTCTTTGAAAGTTGTTGCTGGGTGTCGTTATGATTATCATGAACTTTTTGGATCTCAATTAACTCCTAGAGTGGGAACAATCTATACTATTAATCCAAATATGAATATTCGTTTTTCAGTAGGTAAAGCTTATCGTACCCCAACATTTAATGATTTATATTGGCCATCTGACGGTTTCACAGAAGGAAACCCTGATTTAAATTCTGAGACTGCAGTATCCTATGAAGTTGGTGGAAGATATATAAATGATTCCTATAAAGTTGAATTGATTTACTTTAATAAAGATGTAAAAGATTTAATTAATTGGACTATGGATAATGATTTTGTATATAGACCACATAACATTAATTCTGCAAAAATTAACGGAATGGAAGTTGGCTTAACTGGTACAATAGTGGAGAATTTAGAAGCAGGTTTAAGTTATCTTTATTTAAAAGCAAAAGATGCTGACACAGATGAAAGATTAAATTATAGACCTTTGCATACAGTAAATATTGATTTTACCTATGCTACTAATTTTATTGATTTTGGTTTGAATGGAAAACTGGTATCTGATCGCACAAATGATTTAAAAGATTACGTTACTCTTGATGGTAAAATTAGTAAAAACATTGTAGTTTCTGGTTACAATCTTGACATAGCTTTATCCATTATCAATATCTTAGATAAAGAATATGAAGTATTAGTTGGTTATCCAATGCCTGGTCGTAGTATTAATCTTGAGATTGGTAGTAAGTTTTAGAACTTTTTAACGACATTTCAGAAGGGGAAGTCTCTCTCCTCTAAAGGTGGGGGTCCACTTCTTAAAGGGGCAAAATCCCCCTTCTGAAGTCGTTAAAATTAAGAGGTAATAACGTAGTTATTACCTCAACTTTAAAGGAAGATGGGAAATATAAAATGAAAAACTTTAAAAATTATTTAGGAACCAGTGGCACATTGAAAAAATTTATTTTTATATCATTTATTTTGCATCTAATTATTTTTATTATATCGAGTAATATCAATATAAAAAAAGATGATAGTACTGATGAAGAGATGGCAAAATATCAAGTAAGTTTACTTTTTTTTGAATCGTCATTGGTTCCTGTTCCATCTTCTAATAATAATGTTAAAAAAGAAATAAAGGAAGAAAAAGAGATTGAGAAGGTAGAAGAGTTAGAACCTGAGGTTGATGAAAAAATAAAAGAGGAAGAAGTAATAGAGTTAGAAGAAGAAAAAGAGACAGAGAAGGTAGAAAAGTTAGAACCTGAGGTTGATGAAGAAATAAAAGAGGAAGAAGTAATAGAGTTAGAAGAAGAAAAAGAGACTGAGAAGGTAGAAAAGTTAAAACCTGAGGTTGAAGAAATGATAAATGAGAAAGAAGTAGCAGAGTTCAAGACTGTACAGGATAAAGAAAATGAAGAGATAAAAAAAGTGAAAATAAAAGAAAAAATATTGAAGGTAAAGGATGAAATAGTCGAAGAAATTAAACAAATAGAAGATGAAGTAAATAAAGAAGTAAATGAAAAAGTTATAGAAGAACCAAATAAGAGCGAAATAGCGCAAAAAAATAAATCAGAGTGTAATAAAGAAGATAAAGAAGATACTATTGAAAATAAAGATATTAGTAGAATAGATTTAACAGAGCAATATAATAATGAAAAGGTTACTCCTCCTAGTTTGGTAAATTACACTAAGCCTGAATATCCAAAAAACTTAAAAAAAAGAAAAATACAAGGTAGAGTAGTGGTAAAAGCCCTTGTTGATATAAAGGGAAGAGTTATTGAAGAGAAAATTTTTAAATCGTCAGGATATAAGCAGTTTGATAATGCTGCACTAAAGGCTGTAAATGAATGGAAATTTGTACCTGCTGAAATAAGTGGACAAAAAGTCGAATCATGGATTCTAATACCAGTACGTTTTACACTAAATTCGTAGATTCATGAAGTGATGATAGATGAAGGTTATTCGGAAAAAAACGCTGATGTTGTCACAGAAATATTGAGGAAATTGGATTAATAGCTAAGTTGATTATAAACCAGAGTAGATGAATTGCTCTGGTTTATACTTTATCATAAATTGCTATCGTTTTGGGATTTCTTCATTAACCTGTGTAATTGATAAAGATTCTATTAAAGGGAAGAAACTATGCAAAGTAAATTAAAGCGATAGTGTTACTTGTAAAAGATATAAACAAATCAATATGATTTAGATGGTCATGTTATAGAAATCTGTGAAGAAATTCTAAATTAATATCACATATAGTGTAAAAAAATCCATCTTATCTAAGATTAATTTCAGATAAGATGGATTTTCATTTTAGAGAAATTATTGACCAGCGGAATAATGTGATATATAATAAAAGAGTAAAATTATAATTAAATTATATAATGTAAAATATTTATTAAATATCAGTATTTCAACCTAAAATGGAAACCTATGTGCAATAAAAGAAGAATATCGAAGATATAATAGATCTTAGTCCCATGCAGGAAGGAATCCTTTATCAATACTTAAAGGATAGAGAAAGCGATCAATACTTTCAGCAGTTTAGTCTAAATCTTTCTGGAAAAATGAATATCCCATCCTTTAAAAAAGCATGGCAATTAGTGCTAGAGTCTAATGAAATGCTTAGGACAGTGTATGCATGGAGAAAATTAAAGAAACCTGTTCAAATAATCTTAAAAGAGAGTCCCTTAGTTTTAAAAGAATATGATTTTTCAGAAGAAGTAGCTGTTCTAGTTGGTGAAAAGTTAAATGAATTAAAAGCAGGGGATCGAAGGGAAAAGTTTGACTTAGAAGTTGGCCCTTTGTTTAGAATTATATTATGTAAACTTTCTGATGAAAATTATGAAATGATCTTAAGTTGGCATCATATACTATTTGATGGTTGGAGTATGGGAATAGTATTAAAGGAGTTTTTTGTTTATTTTACTGATTTTCAAAATGGTAAAAAACCGATTAAAGTTTCAAAAAATCAATTCAAAGATTACATTAAATTTTGTCAGAATCAGGATCGAAAAAATTAAAAAAATTATTGGAGTGATTATTTAAAGGGGATTGAAGATATTGTTGGTTTATTTATCAATACCTTACCCTTACGTGTGAAATTTAGTGCAGGGCAAAAAAATTCAGAGTGTATTAAGAATATTCATATGGTTATTCAGCAAAGACAACAATTTGAGACGACACCATTGGTCGATATTAGATCTTATGAACTTGGTGGTCATTAATTAAAAGCTACAGCTATGGTATCAAGGGTATATCATGAGTTGAAAGTGGAACTACCTTTAGGTGAGATTTATAAGACACCTACGATTGAAGCTCTTGCCAGGACTATCAAGCAGATATCGGAATATGATCATCATATTGAGCAACCGTATTTATTATTGAATCAACCTCAAAAGCCGAAAATATTCTGCTTTCCACCTATAGCAGGATATGGACTTACATATAAAGAACTGGCAGATAGGTTGGATGAGTATTCGGTATATGGTTTTGATTTTATTGAAATGGATGATCCAGTACAGGAATATATCAAACTGATCTTAGAGATTCAAAAAAACGGGCCATATGTATTGTTTGGTTATTCGGCAGGTGGAAATTTGGCATTTGAAGTGGCTAAGGGATTGATGAATGCGGGATATCTGGTTTCTGATGTAATCTTGCTTGATGCTGTAAAGAGTACAGAACCAGTTTATACTACACCTAAAGAGATTGAAGAAGGGGTTAAGCGACTTTTGGATGTGGATATAACTGATCCGTGGTTGAAAGAGTTTTTAGAGATAGAGGCTGTGAAAGAAAAGGTTAAAGCAAAGATTGGGAAGTATATTGCCTATACTGATCAGCTAGTGAATGAAGGAATGATTGATGCTGATATTCATTTTATAGTAGCAGAGGTGGAAGAATCTTACAAGGATTGTTGGTAGGATTCGACTTTAGGTGAGTGTGTGATTTATGAAGGGTATGGAAGGCATAATGAGATGCTGAAGTGGGAGAATTTGGAAAGGAATGTGGAGATGATTTGTGATATTTTGAGGTGAGGGTAGATTTGTGAGACTTTGGGGTTGGTGGGAGACTGACCCTAGAGTCTTTTTATGTTGAGAGGTTTTGTGCTAACCAATATATAGATCAGATAATGTTAATTTCGTGAAGTTCACTAAAAAAACAAATTTATAATATTTGAAGGATTTTAGCAAATATTTGTCGTATGATGAGTTAGTGTAAAAACAATAACCGAATGGATGGGAGAATCAAAAAATGATTGAAATCAGTAATCTGTCTAAAACGTATTTCACTTCACGTAAGCAACCAGGAATATAAAAGGATTGTTTTTACGAGAAAAAGTAGCAATCCCAGCCTTGCAAAAAGTAAATCTTGAAATCAAAGAAGGAGAGTTTGTAGGACTTATTGGACCTAATGGAGCTGGGAAAACGACATT
>DAOVRZ010000173.1:0-6260 GCA_030627905.1 Halanaerobiales bacterium | reverse complement strand
TAACTCCAACGATCAGTGTGGTATCTCCAAGTGTTACAACCGCTGATCCTTCGGCTTTTCCTACATAATGTGTTTCAATATTAATCTCTCTCATCTGAATCAATTCTCGATTATCGGATCTCTTATTCTGTTCCAAAAGGAATAGAATGTGATCTTTCTCTATTTCACTAATAACATAATTATCTCCCATTTTACTCTACTCCTTCTTCTTTGACTTCAGCTTTAGGTTTTTCCTTGACTTCAGCTTTAGGTACTTCCTTGACTTCAGCTTTAGGTACTTCCTTGACTTCAGCTTTAGGTACTTCCTTGACTTCAGCTTTAGGTTTTTCCTTGACTTCAGCTTTAGGTTTTTCCTTGACTTCAGCTCTAATATCTGTATATTTCTGTTTTAGGGCCTTTTTTTGAATTTCGAATATTTCTTTTGCACCTTTGACAGCCAAATCTAAGCTTTCGTCAAATTGATCTAAGGTGAAGACTCCATCTAGTTGAAGTAAAGAAATTTCATCTAAAGTAGGAGCATATGCTACAGGCATATCACCAGATCCCTTCTGGTCTTCTAAATCATATAAATCTAGAACAACTTTGTCATTAATTAATCCCGCGGCTACTGAGGAAACTATACCTCTCATTGGAACTCCAGCATCAGCTAGAGCAACAGAAGCAGCTATCAAACTAGCACAACGAGTACCACCATCAGCTTGAAGTACTTGCATATATACATCTATAGCTGTTCTTGGATACTTTTCTGTTAGAACAACTGAAGATAAGGAATCTGCAAGAATCATAGAAATTTCCCTTTCTCTCCTTGAGGGAGCTGGGCTTTTTCTGTCATTGACTGAAAAAGTTGACATTCGATAAAAGCATTGAATTAATGCTTTATCTGGTAATGCTCTGTGTTTTGGATGCAGTTCTCTAGGTCCGTATACCGCAGCAACAATAATGTTCTTTCCCATTCGAATTTCTGCAGAACCATCTGCATTTTTTAATACACCAATTTTAATACTTAAAGGACGTAATTCGTCTAAATCTCGTCCATCTATTCTTTTTCCTTTTTCATCGATTAGTTGGACGGTTCCATCTCCTGCCATAATATCACTTCTCATTTTCTGTTTGACCGTTAGATAGCATATCGCGTATTCTATCAGTTAATCCCTGTGTATGTGCTTCTAACTCTATTTTTGTAATTGATTCAATAGCCTTTATTTCATCTTCAGGCTTTTTTCCATGAATCCAAATTCTTCCATTTTGACCAGTTATAATTTGTGTTCTTGTAAGTCTTTTAACCATATTGATCATAGTACCCTTCTTTCCAATAACTCTAGGAATATGTGCTGCTTCAATCTCTATCACTCTTCCCCCTCTTAATTTTCCTAATCCTCTCTCATTAGTGAGTAATGAAGGGTCTCTGGTTCTGTCAAAACTTGCAATTTTTGTTAGGATAATATCCCCAATATCGAATATTTTTCTGGTATCATCCTTTACTGGATCAAATCGCTTATCTGTTGCATTATTGGCTAGTAATACCGCCGAATAAGGGGAGCCAACATCAACAATCCAATTAGTTAATCCAACTTCAACTATCTTACCGATTACTAGATCACCAGGTCTAGGGATATATTTACCTCTTAGAGATTTTACCTGAATAAACTCTCCTTTATCTTGAAAAAGACCTACAAGTGTAGAGTAATAGACATTTCCCTTTCTTATGACTCCCTCACCATATTTGAAATTGCCTTCTGCTAGTAAATCACCTGGAATAACTATTTCATGATTCTTTACTTTAATAATGGACATTATTAATCACAATCTTTGTTATTTATTCTGCAAGTCTTTCTAATATTTTGACTTGCGCTTTTCCTTTAGTTCGCGAAGTTACTTGTTCCAAGAAATCTGCTTGAGTTCCAGATGGTATTTGGGTTACCATTGCTAAACTACCATCTGATAACCATTCTTCTTGAATTAAATTGCCTGCAGATAGTATAAAACCATAAAGTGGTCCAGTATAATTTGGAGGTATTTTTAATGCTAATTTAACTGATTCTAGTCGAATAGGCATAATAGGTTTTAATTGATTAATAATTTCTAAAGCTTGATTTTTTGCTTCTTCCTTGTAATCAATATTAACTCCCAAATCAAGAATAGCCTTTTCTATCCTATCCTTGGGGATAGGAACATTTTCTCGTGGATTTATACAGTGAATATGAATGAAGTCAACAATTTCAATTCTCTTTTCTTTAAGAATTTCATTTCTCTGATCAGCAGTTAATTGAAGTTTTCCTTCTTTCAGAATTTTAACTGCTATTTCTCTTTCTGTCAATCCTTCAAAAGCAACTTCTAAATCATCTTTTGTTGCTTTAACTCCCCGCGATAAATTTTCATATACTACAAATACTTCAAATATATCGTCTATTTCAACCTCTTCCCCTTGTAATAATCTCCAAGCAGGCTCAGGATTGACAAGTAATTCATATCGCCTCCCATGCTTTTCTAAACGAACGATAGACTTTCCACGTAAATCTATTCGTCTATCTATTGTAACACCTCTAAAATCTTGGCTCATTTTTACCACTCTCGTGTAACATACTAACTTCGCTAATTTTGAAAACATTAAAAGTCAGATTTATAAGATTTTTCAAGATTGAGAACTTAATAAGAAAGAGATAAAATAAGATTCCATGGAGGAAAATTATGCCAAATATCTTGATAACGGGATATCCGAGAGTAGGAAAAACCACTTTAATTAATAGAATTGTAGAAACAACAAAAAGAGAAGTTGTTGGATTTATTACTAATGAGATTAGGTTAAACAATAGAAGAGTAGGATTTAATATTGAATCATTTTCAGGTCTTAAGCTGCCATTAGCCTCAAAGGAAAATCGACAAAGTTTGTATCATGTTGCCAGCTATGGTGTTTATCTGGAAAATGTTGACACAATTGTCGATCAAATCAAACAGGATATGGTAGAGTTTAGTTATGATTGGATCATATTGGATGAAATCGGAAAAATGGAACTTTTTTCCACTAAATTCAAACAATTTGTTGAGAAGTGTTTAGAACAGAAATGTGTTTTAGGTACAATTATGATGATGGATAATAATTTCACTAGTAAAATTAAAAATAGATCCGATACAATTGTTTATCAGCTCACAGAAAAAAATAGATCTCAAGCTGAAGAAGACATTATTAAGTTGATGATTTAAATGCCAGAAGGTCCAGAAGTTGAATGCACAAGACTTTCTCTAAGAAGGTTTGAAGGCAAGAAAATAGTGAAAATAGAATTGACTAAACTTTCACAAAAATACAAAAAATATGAAGGAAAACAAAAAATATTCGACGTATTTATTGGAAAAACAATAACAGAAATTGAAAGAAAGGGGAAATTTCTTATTTGGAACTTTGATTTCCCTAAAGTCATTCTAAATCATTTAGGAATGTCTGGACATTGGATTATCTCTGAAGGGGTAGATGTTCCAGCTCATATTATTCACCCTAAAATAAAAATTCTGTTTAAAAATGAAAATAAGATAGCTATTTTTGAAGACGCAAGAAATTTTGGACAGTTTAGAATTTATAATGCTTATCAAGATGTAATAAACTATTTACCTATTAGAAATTTAGGTTCTGATGGACTGAAGGTTCCTTTTCCCCAAGAAGCATTTGCTGAAAAGCTTAAACTGAAAAAAAATGCAAACAAAGAAATTGGAAGGATTCTTCTTGATCAAACTTTAATCGCAGGAATAGGGAACATCTACAAATCAGAATCTTTAGCATTAGCAAAAATAAGCCCTTTAAGATTAGTAAAAAGACTCAAACCTGAAGAGACTATTGTTTGCTTTATTAATATCATTAGGTTTCTTACTTTTATTTATCCCTGCCTTAATAATATATATTTTTTTCATTTACTCTCCAGTAATGCATTCGATAGAGTCAGAAGAAAAACTAATGTGTATTAAAGCGAGTCGTCGTTATTCAAAAAATAATTTATTGAAAATAATAGGGCTATTATTTATAAATTTAATAATAACAGGCATTGTTTCATTTATTTATACTTTAATTCTTGATTTAATAATACCTGCCACAGAATATAATGCTGCGTTTCACCCGGCAACAAGAAATTATTTGATGATTATTATATACACTCTAATCTACAATATGGCAAATATACTTCTATCTCCACTTTTATCATGTTTACTAATTACTTTGTTAGTTTACAGCAAAAAGCAAATGTATAGCAGAGATTCAAGATTGCAATATTACCAAAGAACACCACAACAACAAATTCCTTTACCTAGTTCTACTCCCTATGAAATTCCAAGACGTCCTTTTCCTAAGCCTAAAATTCAACCAGAAATAACAGACTCAGAATCACCTATCTTTTGCCCCTATTGTGGATTTTCAATGGAGAGACATTTCAATTTCAGATTTTGCCCTAGTTGTGGCGAGAAGATTCCTAAAACTGGCATGTAATAAGAAAAAAATAGCGATATTAATTTAAAAATTTTAGAATAACGCTCAATTTTTAGGTTTTTTTTTTCAAAAAGCATAAATGTTTTAAAATATATAGTTATTTAAATTTCCACTTTTACATTTTTAAATATAAGAACCCATTTGGTTTGAAGTCAGAGATTTAAATGATTTTCAATACAGAATATAAGTTTGAAATTCCAAAAAGTGATATAAAAAATCCAATAATGTTAATTGGATGGCCAGGAATTGCTTTAGTTGGAAAAGTTGCAATTACAACTATAATAGCGTCAATAAACGCGAAATCCTATATAAAAATCGAATATAACGATTTTCCTCCAAAATCGATTGTTGAAAAGGGCACTATGAAATTACCAACTGCAGATATTTATTATAAGTCTGGTGAAGAACATGATTTTTTCTTTTTAACGGCAGATTTTCAGCCTCAAACTGCTGATGGCATCTATGAGTTTAGCAAAAATTTATGTGAATTAATGAAAATCATCACTAATGATAGTATACAAATGTATATAAGTACTGGAGCGTTAATTCCTGAAGTAATACCGGAAATTGTTAATGTTCACATATCTGGAACAGATCCAAATATTGTTAAGGATTTTTTAAAATTAGAAAACACAAAATTAATGGAAGGAGGGATCATTGCAGGAGCTAATGGAATATTACCTGCGTATGCTGGTGTTAAAGGATATGCACCTGGAGTTTGTTTGCTAGCCGAGACCGTACCAGTTCCTATGTTAAATGCAGATCCAAAAGCTTCAAGAGCTCTGGTTTCAACTATTAAAGATTATTTTTCTCTTTCAGAGGTAACCTTTGAAGAGTTAGATAAACAAGTTATCGATCTCGAAAAATTGATTTCTTCATTAAAGTCTAGAGTTGTAAGTGATTTTGGGAAAAAAAAAGCCGTCGACGAATCATATTTTCGATAAAAATACATTTTAAATATATAGGCTCTATTTTAGGAAAAAAAAAGGTCAAATAATAAATAAAATTAATGTATATTCAGATGACCAATAAATGGATAATTCGAAATTATTAGCACCTTGCGGTGTATATTGTGGTGTTTGTCCATATTTAATCGCATATAAAAACAATGATGATAGGTTAAAGCAAAAATTAGCAAAGAGTATTGGGATAAAACCAGAAAAAATAATCTGTGAAGGTTGTAATTCCGATTTAACTATTTTTTTTTTGTAGAGTGTGTAAAATAAAGGAGTGCGTGCAAAATAAAAGCATTCAGAGTTGTGTAAATTGTGAAGAGTTTCCTTGTGATTTAATAGAACAGTTTCCATATAAAGAATTTATTAAGAAAGTAAAGTGGGATGTGAATTATCAAATGAAATTCGGTAAAGAACAATGGATTTCTAAAACTATTGAATTAAACACTTGTCCAACATGTCAAACATTGCAACATTGGAGAGCTAGAATATGCAAATCTTGTGGCACAAAATTAGAAGAGCGTTACTTATAAAAATAACAGAAACATTAATATCTTCATAAATTTAATCGAAAAATTCAAAAAAGAAAATAAGTATCTTTAATATTATATGCCATTAACACCATTTCATTTAGGTCCAGGTCTATTGATTGGATTAATATTACTTTATTACATTGATTTCCCTACATTTTTGATAGCAAGCGTAATTGTTGATGTGGAACCAATTATTGTTATCCTATTTGATTTAGATTATCCTTTACATGGTTTTTGTCATAGTTTTTTGGGAGGGACCATTATTGCTTTTCTCTTAGCAGCAGTGATGAGTAAAATCAGAAAACC
>DAOVRZ010000054.1:0-35600 GCA_030627905.1 Halanaerobiales bacterium | reverse complement strand
TGGATGATGTAGTAGAAAAAACAGATTTCAATCCACGCACCTGCGTGAGGTGCGACGGATGGTCTTTGGATGATGTAGTAGAAAAAACAGATTTCAATCCACGCACCTGCGTGAGGTGCGACCGTCGAAGAATTGCCCCATATTGAGCATATTTCTTATTTCAATCCACGCACCTGCGTGAGGTGCGACCGGAGTTTTTATAATGAAAGGAGAGAGCTATATGTGAGGTGCGACGCACCTGCGTGAGGTGCGACTCAGCTATCCCAACCCTTGATGCAGCTATTCAAAGAGGTGCGACGCACCTGCGTGAGGTGCGACACCGACCGTTATAAACTCTGTAATACCAACACTTCATTTCACTGTTTCCGCGAACCTCAAAAATAATTTATATTTTCACAACTATTTTTGAACATTTTTCACGAAAACCTAAGCGTAGCCTAATGTGCGAACCTCCTAGGGTTTTTATGTGCACTTGACATTCGCACAATTCTATATCATTAAGAAACCTTCAGGATCATATGCTTCTTTTGCACCGACATGTTCTACTCTTTTTTTCCAATTCTTACCTAAATAATAATATCTTAAACTATCTTTCTCTTGATTGATTATTTTTTCTAATCCATGTTTGAGTTCAGCAAATTGAGTAGGGTCTACGAGACATTCAAAAACTGAATTTTGTACCCTTTGCCCATAATTTTTACATTGCTTAGCCACTAATCGTAACCTTTTTTTGCCTGCAGGATCTATTGTGCTTACATCGTAAGTAACCAATACCATCATTATATCTTACCCCTTTCTATCTACATAAAAAAGGTGGATACTCTTCTAAATCTCCTCGCAAAAACCTTGCAAATAACAAAGCCTGAGCATAAGGAATAAGGCCTATTTCAATTTTTTCATTCAAAAAAGGATGTTTTATTTCTTCTCTTTTTCGCTTTTGCCATGATGTAATAACCTGTTTTTTTGTATCCGAATCCATTATTATTCCACCAGATTCTTTTTGCAGAAAACCTGTTCCCTTAATTTGTTTACGATTTATTAAAGTTAATACAATACGGTCTACCAAATAAGGACGGAGTTCCTCCATCAAATCAAGTGCCAAACTTGCCCTTCCTGGTCGATCTCTATGTAAAAAACCTACGTATGGATCAAGTCCTACACTTTCAAGAGCTGACTGCACATCATGTGCTAATACTGTATACAAAAAAGATAACAAAGCATTCAGATTATCCCTCGGTGGCCTGCGAGTCCTTTCGTGCATAAAAAAACTTTCTTTCTGTGTAAGGATCAATTCATCAAAAACAGAAAAATACTCTCTAGCAGCAACACCTTCCACTCCCATCAATTCATCCAAACTAATACATTTTTCTACACGTTCTGTTTTACGTGTGAATTTTTCGATAACACTCATAATTGAAGTTGAATTAATAGCAGAATTATGATCCCTTACAGCTCTTTTTAGAATAGCTCTACAGTTTAATATTTTACCTAGTACACAATTTTTTGCAATATCTAAAGACTCTTTTTCTTGATCTGCTCTTCGATACTGCTCTCTTCTTAAAAGCACATTTCCAGATACTTTACCAGTTACTCTTGCATAAAATCGTCCATACTCACTTAAAAATGATAATCCAACATTTCTCTCAGCACATAATTTCATCAACGCTGGACTTGCACCTATATATCCAAATGCTACAATCCCCTCTAAATTATGAATCGGTATTCGAAAAATTTCTGAATTATCCACCTTAACAACAACATTTTCCCCATCTTTAGTAAGATATGAGTCAGGAGTAGTTACATAAAGTACATTCAACAACTTTCTCATTCTTCTGCTACCACCTTTTTTATGTACTCTTTCACCTTTTTCTTTTTACTAGTAAGCTTTGGTTGGCATATCTCTTTCATCGAACATAAATCGCAATGTTTTCCAAACTTCGCTTTAGGTGTTTTTCCTTCCTCAAAAGCCAGGTGCATTCTATCTGCAAGATTTTGAACCAGTGTTCTTAATTCATTATCTAAAACAACTTCAGACCGTCGTTTTATCGTATTGTAAAATAGATAACCCTTATCAATTGTTACATTCAGCATTTCTTCCAAACATATTGCCTGCGCACATAGCTGTACTTCATCTCTTTTATCAGTTTTTGGTTTACCCCTCTTATACTCAACAGGTATTGGTGTCCATTGACCATCTTTTGCTTTCAAACTTATACCCTTTGAATTTGTCTTTACAAACTCGATAACATCTGCGATTCCATATAATCCTAATTTGTATGATGAAAGGGGTACAGAGCGAGAAATAACAATGTCCCCTCTTGTCTCAACTATAAATGGGTCATCTGCTCGCTCATGTATATGTTTGCCTTCTATCGTCCTTACATTTTCCTGCCATTGTTTCTCAATATGTATCAATGCCCATTGTCTTTCACAAAAGAAAAAATGTTGAATACCAGATAACATCAACAAATCATCTTCTACATAGCGAATTTTCATAACTTTTCAATCAGAGTTACACCATTTGGTACTGATTCACTATCAATCACTACCTCATAATCAGTGAAAGACCTAGCAGGTAAGTTTTTGTCTTTTCTTCCTACGTGAATAAGTTCAAATAATCTGTGAGCTGGTGCATTCCCTAATTCAGTTTGATGTTCAAAAACAATTAATTTGCGTACTGCCATTTTGCCTCTTGCCGCAGAATGATCATGCTCAAACATATTAATGACTGCTTCCCACAATAATTCCAAATCCTCCTGAGTAAAGTGTGTTTTCTCAGCAAGAAAAGCAGATACGTAACCTTCTGCTCTATATAGTGCATATGGTACGATATGTTTTCTACCCATAGAACGCCCTTTTTCTGCATCTTTTGCGTTGGCTACTGCCATCCTAGTAATAGTTATTTCCTGCTGACTAATAGGATCAATACTTTTTGCAAAATTGAATTGAATAGGTCCTCTTACCTGCCCACAATTTACTTTAGTTGACATAACTGCGCCAAAAGCTCTTACATCATAAAAATTTTCACACATAAATAAAGTCAAATTCTCTTCATTTCCTTTTACCGCTTTCTTGTCCTTAGGATCTAACTTCAGCTCTTTATATGCTTCCTCATTAAAATTGTTTAACACAGCGCCTTCCTTAACATAAATCCTATAACCAGTACTGTCTTTTTTTGCTACCTCCACATAATTTCTAACCTTTCTTTTTAAACAAACATCAGTTACAATCCCATGACCTGTCTCATAGTCAATCCTGGGCATATTTCCAGCATCTGGATCTCCATTAGGATTTCCATTCTCTACATCAAACAAAACAACAAACTCATACCTCTTTTCTATTCTATTCATTTTCGGTTTCCCCCTCGTTTTGAGTTTCGCTTTTCTTATAAAGAGCTGGCCTTTGATGATAATATCCTAAAATAAACAAACCCTGTTCCTCTGAATTTAAATGAGTTGGAAATTCATTTACACCCTGCAATATCTCCTGAATGTTTTTATCACTTATATAACCATACTTACCCTTAGAGATATGGTGCTGGGTTAATTTCATTAATACTGGAAAAACTGCTCTCGGAGAAGCTGATGCTGTCCCAAAGTATCTATCCTTAATAGTAGTATTCAGTTTGACGTCAGCAGCATCTGTCTGTGCTTTTTCTAATACTGCAAACAAACGACCCAGCCGATATGCAATATTCGTATTCTGAAGATTTAAACTCACTGTAATCATCCCTTCCTTCTCCACATCATTTTGCAATCTGGCGTTTCTTTTTAAAATTGCTTTGATTATACCCACACGAATGTCATTAATCTCACCATCTGCTCTTATGCGATTTACAATTGCATAAAACAGACCTTGAGGATAAGCTGTACCAGTAAACACACTTTTCATTAATGCACCACTTAACATCGGAGCCGCTTCTTTTTTTTGTGCATTTCTTGGTATAGTCTCATAAATAATACGAGGTATAGGTATGATCTCTTGGCGCATATTAATAATTTGCATGTCTTCATGATGCTGCCATACTTTTTGAATAAGTTGACCAAAACTATCTCTGTACCAAAATCTTATAGATATTCTCGCATTATTTGGCGACAATCCGAGTATATAGAAATTAACATCTGCTTTTTGTTGTATAGGTTTTCCATTCTTCAGACAACTTAATGAATCTTTGACATAAGCCGTTATCGCTGAATCATGGGTTACTTCTACTTCTTCCTGCTTTTTAGGTGCGAATAATTCCAAAAGTAAATTTTCACACATTCCTCCTGTATCTTCAGCCCAAAAAACAGTTGTAGCATCTCCTATCTGTAAACGATGTTTTGTATTGCTTAACATATAGTTCAGTGCAGTTGTGTATCCAAATGCTACTGATTCCCCAACAGGTGATATATAACCCTGTGTCTTTTGATATGATTCAAATGCTTTAGCATTTACCCCTACCAATGTGGCTCCAGCTGCATTGGTGTTTCTTATACCCTTAATTCCTGGATGAATTCTTACTATTGACTCTTGTTTACCAGTAACTAAACATTGACCCTTAACGTCATTTTCTAACATCGTACAATGCTTCTTCCAAGCTTTCAAAATTTCAGTATCCTGATGTAGATATCCTGTTTCACAATCAAGTTTAAAAGCCATATTGCCACTCTTACTCTTTTGAAGAAAATCTAATTTGCTCTTTATAACTTCATTTGATAAACATTCATCCGAATTCCAATTTTGGAAAAAATTCAGGATTGCCCTGCACTTGTCATTATCAACACCTTGCAAGATTTTTTCATGGAGTTCTTTACTCTTTATGAAATTACCTTTTGTCATCTCTGTTTTTTTTGAATCAAAATTACAACCAAATATGTACTTACTATTATCACTCATAAAATAGGGAAACAATCCACTTGCACGCTTTTTCTGTTCTGGAACAATTAGCTCTATCCAGTTTATTTTTCCCTCTCCAAGCGGTGTAATATCAAGCAATTCTCCATTTTTAGAAAGGCTAACTAAAAAGTTAACTTTAGCCATACTGTACCCCGGTTCAGATATCTCAATTTCTGGATCATTGAGCAATATATTATAATAGTCATATAATGCTTGTATAATCAAAATCTCACCCCCTTACAGTTTTGGAATCTCAATTATACCATTTTGCATTTGTGCCCTGAAGAATTTAGGTGTCATATCATTTTCAAAATCGATATCCCAGAGCATCCAGCCCAGATCCTTTTCTTTTTCATTGCTATAGTAGGATTCTGGTATCTCTTCTTCCATAAATTCGAAATTTACTGGAAACTCCCTACATCCAAAGTAGGGCTGATGAAAACATTGCCCCCGTCTTGCTCGACGTAAAAATATATTATAGTGTTTCTCTGATGTATCCTCTTCTCCAGCTTGTCCTGTCATTTCAAAATGTGCTTCAATTACATAAGCTACATTTTTTAATAGCAAAGTTGCTCTCTGTGCTCTTTCTGAATTAGTATTTTGATATAGCTCAACTTGTTGCCCATTCATAGCCTTTTTAACATTTGCAACAGATATAATACCTGTTACCTCATTACGACGAATATTATCAAATACGATCGGATTTAACACATGAATCTTATCAACCACCCATTTAATTGCAGGTTTCCAATGAATTGCTTCTAGTATACCTCTCGCAGCAGAAGGGGTTATGACATCATAACTCACCCGTTCTACTTTCATCTCTGGCCTGCTAAAGCAAGCATAATCACCCCATACCTTTAATTTAATTCCATATCCCATCTTTTTTCCTCCTTTCTACAGAGTTATACAATATTTTGTAAATTATCCCCATTGTTCACAATCCCCGTATGTTCATTGTAAGGTTTTTTCAAAATCAATTGGATATAATCCACCTGTTCCAACAACTTCCTGAACTCATTTTCTTTTGGTTCACCCTCACATATATGAATGGAAAACACAATTCTTGCTCTTTTTCATTTAATCGGAATTAAGTTACTAATTCCTTGTTTATACATATAATAAATATTCGTCATCCCCCTTTTTTCCCCTTCTTATTCTCTGAAAAATTATAAACCTATAGATGTAAATCCACGCACCCGCACGGGATGCGACCATTTCTTATTACGAGATGTATAAATTAAGACTATTTCAATCCACGCACCCGCACGGGGTGCGACCTACCATAGAAAAACCCAGTATTCTCAATGCTTCATTTCACATTTTCCGCAAACCTCAATAATACCATCAATTTTCACATCTATTTTGAAGTCTTTTTCGTGAAAATCTTTGTGTAGCCTTATGCGCAAACCTCCTAGGGTTTTTATGTGCACTTCACATTCTCAAAATTTCACACCATTAAAGCCTGCATTTTCTCTTTTTCCTAACACATCAATACATCATAAAGTAAATCATCTCTATTATTTACAATTCCGGTATGTTCATTGTAGAATTTTTTCATATCTGAGATAGCGTAAAATGTTTTTTCAGAATCGATTGCAGATATCCCACCTGTCTCCATCAACTTCCTGAACTCATTTTCATATAAGTTGACTATATAAGGCTGTAGTTTTCTCAACAACTTATAAGTAGATGGAGCATATTTGAGCTGTTTGATTAAGTCTTTACATCTATCATCAGCAGGAACTATTACAGATAAAGTATTGTTCTCAATTAACTTGAATTTACGAGCAATCTCTACAAATGGGAAACCCAGGCTTTTGGATCTTTCTTTAATATCCTTTAGAATATCTTTTTGATCAACATTCTTAATGTCATACAATAATTCAAAATATTTGCTAATACCAGCAAGAGATAGTGCATCTTCATAATTTCTAAAAACACTTTTTGCTTCACTTACGTTGATCTCAATTTGTCGTGGAGGCTGTCCATGTTTTTCAGTTGACGTAAATACATAAACATCTGCACACTTTTCTTTCCCTTCCCGATTGCATCGACCCGCTGCCTGTGCAATGGAATCAATTCCGGCCATCGTCCTATAGACGACTGGGAAATCAACATCCACACCAGCTTCGATTAATTGTGTTGAGATAACTTTGCATTCTAATTTATCTTCTCTATTTTTACTATCTTTTAATCTTTGTCTAATTTTTGCCAGCACCTGTTTTCTATGCAGTGGATACATTCTCGTACTCAGATGAAAGATTCCGTCGCTATTATTTAATGAATCATCTATATTCTCTGTTAATTTTTCATACAACTGTCTTGCGTGTTCTCTTGTATTGACAATGCATAGAATCTGAGGGTGTTTTCGTAACTCCTCAATTAAATCTTCATCATCCAGTTCACCAATGTTTTTAATCTGTGTTCTTCTAAGTTTTTCATATAATGATTCCGGGGAATCCATAATCTCCTGTATATTCATCTCTTTTGGTAATAAACAAGTTAGATTAGGTTGAGTAGCAGTACATAAAACAACGCTTGAGTTGTAATTATTCACAAATTCACATAACGCAAATATGCTTGCTTTTAAGTATTTGACGGGAATCATCTGGGCTTCATCCAGAATAATAATACTTTTTGTTAAGTTATGTAGCTTGCGGGATTTAGAACCTTTGTTTGAAAAAATGGATTCAAAAAACTGAACATTTGTAGTTACGACAATAGGCATTTCCCAGTTTTCTGAAGCAAGACGCAATTTTTTTGATGATTCATGAATGTCCTCATCTTCCTCAAACTGAAAATTACTATGATGTTCCAGAACATTTGCTTCTCCAAAAATGTTTCGGAAAATTTCCGCATTTTGCTCGATAATACTTGTATATGGTATAACATATATGATCCTTTCCAAACCGTTTTTAACAGCATGATTTAGCGCAAATGCCATAGAAGAAAGTGTCTTTCCTCCACCAGTGGGAACTGTCAATGAAAACATTCCAGGCATATTTTGTGCTTTATTAAGACAATTATTTAGTATTTCTGAACGATAACTATTGATAATATTATCTTCAGCATCGGCAATTTTTTCTTCCATGTATTTTTCAAAAAAAGTCAATAACTCCACCATAGAAACATTGTTTCCACGAGAATTTGCTTTTTGTTCCTCCATATATTTTTCTGTATCTAAAAAATCAGCATCTACTAAACATGAAAATAACATTTTGATAAATAAATACACACTAAAGGCCATATCTTCAGAGTGCTTTAAATTAAGTCTAAACTCAGCTAAATCAGGAGGATTTATTTCTTTTTTATATGCCCTATAATCATGGATGGATCTTATTCTTCTGTTTTCTAAACTTCCTTCATAATTTTCTGACCCAATATCAGGTAAACCAGTATGATGTCCACAGATGATATATGACATGATCTTAGCCGAAAATTTATCATATAGTTTAAATACCTCTTGCATACCTGCTGTTGAGTGATCTACCCGAATATTTGCTCCTTCTAGCCTTTTTTGAAACTCAATCGAATACTTTCCTAAATCGTGTAAAACTCCAACCGTATAGCCTAGCTGTTTTGCATTAAATTTTTCGGCAAAACTTCCTGCTAGATTTCCTGTCTGCGTCAAATGATCTTCTAAAAGCTGCCACATTTCTTTTTTTTCACCCTTACGTGTATGAGCATAAAACATAACTCCACCTGCCACTTTTAACTTAGACAAACGATATCAAGACTTTTTTTGTTTATCTATATTCCTAGCTGTTAGCGTGGCAGAATTCCCTCCCTTCTATTTTTACTAAACATTTCTGCACTCATTGTAATTTCTTATCGTTTTATATTTGAGAAATATCTATGAGTTTAACTTTTTTTCTATACATATATTTTATAACAAATATATGTATATGACAATGTCTTGATCTACATATAATAACTAAAAATAGCTTTTTAAATTGCAAAACTCAAATTACCCATATTTTATATTCAGATTTATCCTTCATTAATAAATTGATTCTCAATTTATAAGATTATCTATATAATGAATTCTCAATAAGTATTTCAAAAAAGCGAGAAAGAACTAAACCTATCCCATAAAATAATTTACATCTATATTTTTTTCAATCAGATATTTCCAACAACTGCCTATTATCATACTCCAAATCTTTTACTCCTTCGCAAATAAAAAACCGCAGACAATTTGCCTACAGTCAGTTTTCTGTATAAATTTTAAGTACTAAAAAATTATCTTATCCCCCATAATCTGGTTGAATCCTATACAAATGAAATTATACTAATAATTCTAAAGGTTTGGTTTTACTAATATACGTTCTAATAATATTATCAATAAGATCCCTATATTCATCCAAATTTCTATAGCGATTGACCTCTTTTTTTCCATAAACCTGATATATAACCTCATTTTCTATCGCAATTAATTCAACATCTTTTTTTAACGCTTGAACATATCCAACCTCATAGTAGCAACTTGGTCTCCCATGGGTTAAATCAGCAATCAAAAAATCAGAAGTTTTAAGCAACTCCATAGTTTCCTCAAAATCTAATTCGTGACTATTCGGGCGTCTCGGGGCAAAATTCGGCATGATAAAATGAGTTTGTGATATTTCTTTTGCAACCTCTTCTATAATACGTTTTTTTTCTATAAATTCAAATCTTGGATAGTGTGCAATTATCACAAATAATTCCATACTTTTCACCCCTTTTTTTAAAATTAATTAAACTGGACTATTTCGAAATACGTCCAACCATCCATTTAAGAATGCTTGAAAATTGGTTGAGATTATTATGATAAGAACGAAACATATAACTATAAAAATTACTATAAATGCTTTTGGAATGAAATATTCCATATTTGAGGATTGTAGAGCCACTATGTCTCTATTTTTAACATTTTGTAAACCTTTAATGTTGTTTAAGATTTCCCACTCTTTTTTGAATGGTTCAGAAGATATTATATTTACTCCGACAATTTGAGAAGTAAAAGCAATGTTTGAAGCTATTTCATTTAAAACAACAAATTTTGCATTATTTAATAACTTAAAATCTGTAATTTGTTTAACCCAAAAAACACAAAACAATATCGCAATCAGAGAAAGCATAATTATTAGCGTATATGCAACATATGAGTATTGATTATTACCATTCGCCCACTTCCAAATATTAAAGATAACAAAAATAATTCCAACACAAATAGAATAGTTCCATTTATTATTTGCAAGTCTTCTATTTGTCACAAGTTCAGTAGACTCATATATCAATTTAAATTCTTCGAATGAATATTTGTTAGCACTCTGTTCCTGATTAGATGAGACTTGATTTGTTGCTTTTTCGGTAGAATCATAAAATATTTCTGATTCTTCTAAAATAATTTTTTTTAGCTTCTTTTTTTGTTGCACAAATTTACCTCCCAGAATATAGATTCCTGGAATTTATTTTTTTACCAATACTAGTAATGATAAAAATTCGTCCACTATACTTTCGTTACTATATTCATTAACATTTCTACCTTATTGGATATTTTTCCTCCTTATTAAAATATTTTTCTTTACAGTTTACTAAGTTTAATTATCTGTTCAGCATAATGTATGTTATGTACTAAAATGTAATTTGTGAATTTTGATATTTGAAACTCAATTTTGATTGTACCGTATCTATTCATTTAACGACATTTCAGAAGGCAAGTCCCCTTCCTCTTAGGTAAGGATAGAGTGCTTACAATAATTTCAAAACTCCTTCTGAAGTCGTTAAACTTAAGAAATAATAACTCGTTATTATTTCGACTTTAATTAGTTTTCTCAGAAATATATTAAAATTATACATACAAATGATTAGCCCACAAAAAGTAATTTAGTCACACTTGCATACCATATAAAGTATTGACACCGCCATTTCAATACTTTATATGGTATGCAAGCTCTTGTGAGACTACTTTTTGTGGGTTAATCATACAAATCATTTTATAAAAAATTGTTTTCATTTTTAGAAAACAACAAAAAAGCCACCTCAGGAATCAAAATCCCTTCAGCAGCTAATTAATCAATCAGATATCTCCAACAACGGCCTATTATCATACTCCAAATCTTTTACTTCTTCAACAAATTTTCCATATTCCTCTATCTCTTCATCATCGAAAGCCTTCTCCTCTAAAAGAGAAAAATCAGCAGGTTCAGGCAGTTCACATAAATCTCCTAGATCAAAATATTGCAAAAATGCATCCGTGGTACCATAAATAATCGGTGTTCCGATGGTCTGCTTCCTGCCTAAGTCTTGAACCAGTCCTCGTTTTTGAAGAGTTATCAAAGCTTTCTCAACTTTTACACCCCGAATATCTTCAATCTCCGCTCTGGTAATCGGCTGTTTATAAGCAATGATCGCCAGAGTCTCTAGAGCAGCCTGAGTCAAACGTTGTTTAACTTTTGGCTGATAAAGCTCCCGAATATATTCGGCAAACTCAGGTCTGGTACAGATAGAATATCCTTTACCTACTTTTCGGATCTGAAATCCTCGGTCAGTCTCATCATATTCATTCTTTAATATCTCAATCATTTCTATTACAGTCGTTTTCGTAATTCCCACAACTCGCTCGATCTCTGCAGGAGTTAGTGGATCTGTTGCAATAAACAGCAATGCCTCTACCAATTGTTTGTAATGAAGATCCAATCTATCTCACCTCAATCTGTCCGCTTGATCATAATTTCTTCATATTTATCATTTTGTGAGACTTTAACCTTTTTCAGTTTCATCAATTCTAACAATGCCAAAAATGTAATCACCAGTTCTATCCGAGATGAATCCACAGAAAACATTTGGTTAAAAGTAATGCCTTCTTCAATCTCTTCTATTACAGATTCTAATTCCAACATTTTATCTTTAATGGTTATCTTCGCAATCTGAAGTTCTTTTTCTTCTTCATCAGTTTCCACTTTCTCATTTTCACGCAAACTGGCCTCTGTTAAAGCTTTCATAAAAGCCTGTCGAAAATCATTCAAAGTGACATTTTCTAAAGGATTAAATTCAGGCAAGTCAGAGACGATTTCCTCTACCAGTTCTTCATTATTTCTGGTATAGTAGAGATCACCATCCCCTTCCTTTTCTTTTAACTTAGTTGCTAGTTCTTTAAAGCGTTTATATTCCATAAGACGGGTAATCAATTCATGTGGTTCATTTTTCTCGCTATCTTCTTTACTCTGAAAAGATGGTAAGAGTGTTCGAGATTTTAGCTCCATTAACTGAGAGGCAGTCACCAAAAAATCTCCAACAAAATCTAGATCCAACTCCTGCATCTTTCGAATATATGCTAGATACTGCTCAGTAACCTCTGATAAAGAAATATTATTTATCTCTAACTTATCCTTTTTAACCAGATGGAACAGCAAGTCCAGCGGTCCTTCAAAAAAACCTAAATTTACTTGATATTCCAATCAATTCACCTCTTGTAGACTAATTATATATGCATCGCCTTTCTGACCTCTTCCAAAGTCTGCTGAGCAACTAAAGTAGCCTGTTCTTTACCTCTTCGAAGAATTTCATCAACAATCTCAGGGTTTTTCTCAACTTCTTCTCTTTTGGTTCTGATTGGCTCTAGAAACTCAACCAGTGCATCTGCTAAATGTTTCTTACATTTAGAACACCCAATCCCAGCCACACGACACCCGGCAGCGCACTCATCTACCAATGTAGATTTAGTGAAAATTTTATGATAATCATATACTGCACAAACTTCAGGATCACCTGGATCTTTCAATCGAATTCTTTGAGGATCAGTAATCATAGTTTTAACTTTATTCAAAATTACTTCTGGTTGATCAGCAAGATAAATAGCATTATTATAGCTTTTACTCATTTTACGGCGATCCAAACCCTGTAATCTTGCAACTTTTGTAGTCAATGGTTTTGGAATAGGAAATAAACCTTTAACTTCCTCTGCTTCAGTAGCATTTTCAGCAACATTGCTATATAGGTAATTGAACCGACGAGCAATCTCTCGAGTCAACTCAACATGTGGTAACTGATCCTCACCCACAGGTACCGTATCAGCTTTGTAAATTAATATGTCTGCTGCTTGCAATACTGGATAGGAGAGAAGTCCTAAAGAAACGGAATCAGCTAAATTTAATTCCTGAATCTGTTCTTTATAAGTAGGGTTCCGCTCAAGACGACCAACAGAAGTAAACATTGAAAAGAGCAATGTTAATTCAGCATGTTCCTTCACATCTGATTGTCTAAAGATAACACTCCGCTCTGGATCAAGCCCTGCACTTATCCAATCAATAACCATCTCTCGAATATTATCCTTTATCTCATGAGTTTTATTGTAACCAGTGGTCAATGCATGCCAATCAGCAACCATCCAGAAACATTCATACTCATCCTGTAATCTGACCCAGTTCTCAATCGCCCCTTTCAAATTACCCAGGTGCAATCGTCCTGTAGGACGGTTTCCACTTAAAATTCTTCCTTTTTTCATAAATCATTCCTCCTTAATCATTATCTTTTCTTATCTGCTTCTTGTAAAATCGTCATCCGCCAATCAGAAGTCTCAGGCAAATGATGATCACGGATTATAGTTATCAGATCAAGATCACAACTTATTTTTTCTAATAACTTAGCTCCAATTAATCCATGATTGCAGGCTATATAAAAAGCATGTAAACGATTTTTTAAAAAGTTACCTCTTCCTTCTTCTCCCCAAATTTCTATTCTTCCTGGTATAAATGAATCTATTAGAACAATAATAATTCTATCAAAAAGAGTTAAGTCTCCTGCCAATTTACCCACATCATGTAACAAAGCTGCTCTAATGAGAAATTGATTATCGGCTTTATTATCTTTTTCTTTGAACTTTAAAGACTCTGCTACCAAACAACAGACATCAAGTGCATGGCGCTGATCTACAATTGACATTTGATAAAAAAGTTTTTTTTCATCTTCATTTAAGTATTTAGAGATAAATTCTTTCTCTTCTTCTTCAACTCTTGCTGTAATTGCAGAAAAGAATTGTTTGATTCGGTGAATGATCATAATATCACATTCCCATCAGAAAAATTCCTCTTACAAAATTAATTAAAGGATAGAGAATTGTACCTAACATATTAGTCATTACCAGAAACAAAAGAATCACCATACCCAAACCACCCTCTAAATTATCTATAAAATGGGCGTGTTTGCGAGGGAGGATTCCAGCTAATATCTTAGATCCATCTAATGGTGGAATCGGTAAAAGATTAAATACTGCTAAACTGATATTAATTAAAAACATATTCCAGAGCAAATCGAAGAAGATCTGAGGATAAGAACCCAAAATTCCACGATAAAGTTTAACCCACAAATACGGATCAGCCCAAGCCCAAACCCGTAAAATCAAACTTACTAAAAATGCCAAAATTAAATTTGATACAGGGCCAGCCAATCCCACCAACATCATCCCTTTTCGACGGTCTTTAAAATAATCAGGATTCACTATAACTGGTTTGGCCCAACCAAATCTCTGTGTAATGATCAAAAAAAGTAACCCAAAAGGATCAATATGTGCTCTTGGATCTAACGTCAATCTCCCCATAAAACCTGGAGTGGGGTCACCTAAAATAGATGCTACTTTACCATGTGAGTATTCATGGACTGAGAGAGCTAGTAAAATAGCTGGAAGTGCCAATATAAGACCATATAGATCAATATTCATAAAGTTCACTTTACCCCACCTTCCTTTTCTTTAAAATATGCTTTAACAAACTCTAATTCTTCCTGTCGATCTTTCAATAAACCATCTAATTTGGCTGCTTTCACTTTTGAGATGACTTCTTTAAAGCATGGCCCAGGAAAAAAGCCCAAACAAATTATGTCTTTGCCAGATATCTCTATTTCTATCCTTTTAAGCCTTTGACTATAATCTAGTACACGTTCCAGAATAAGTGAAGAATCATTAATTAAAAGTAGATATACTAATTCTTCATAATGCAAAGGTTGTAATAAATCATAAATTTCGCTTGGACTAAGTTCAGGTCTTTGTAAAGTTTCATTTAAATTTTTGGCTCTTTCACCTGAAAAACGAAGTCTAGAAAGTTGAACCTGACTAAAGTTCCAATAAGCTCCAATTCGTTCTTTTTCTTCTTCATTTAAATGAGCAAATATAACCATCAAACTCAATAACCAACGCTGTAAGTTAACTTGATCTTTATCATAACAAATTTCGTTAACAAAAAGTTTTATCTTTACCTCTAAAAAGCGTAGTTGCTTCCATTGATCCTCGTTTAATTCTAATTGAGATGATATTTCCTTTAAAATTCCATACTCCTCCAGATACTTAAACACATTGATCTCTTTCTCCTCCATGAGAAGATTCTTCAATTCGTCAAAAAAGCGTGGCCCTTTAAGCTCTTTAAAAACTCCATATTGAACAGCCTGATGGATTAACATATCTGTCTCTTCTTCAATCTTGAAATCAAAGCGCACAGCGAATTTAATTCCTCTTAAAATTCGTGTTGGATCATCTATAAAAGTAAAACTATGTAAACCACGAATTATTCCTAGTTCAAGATCATCTTTTCCACCAAAGAAATCCACCAACCAGCCAAAACGTTCTTGACCTAAGGAGATTGCTAAAGAATTAATCGTAAAATCACGACGATATAAGTCCTGCTTTAATAAACTTGGTTCTACTTGAGGAAGAGCTGCAGGATATTCATAATATTCTACTCTCGCTGTTACAATATCCAAATGGTAATTTTCAAACTCTAATGTAGCTGTTCCAAATTCAGGGTGAGTATCTAACTTACCACCTAACAATCGTTGGAGTTCTTTTGCAAATTCAATTCCATCTCCCTCTACCACTATATCTAAATCCTGACTGGAGTGATATAATAAAATATCTCTAACAAAGCCACCTACTAGAAATGACGTTATATTCATTTTTTTGCTCAAATCTCGAATTTTGCAAAATAAATCAAAGTACTCCCAAGATGTTTGTTCCAACCGTTGGATTATGTTATATTGTTTGGGTTCAACTTCAACTAATGAACTCCCATAATGACTCTGACGCTCAGTAATCTCTTCTCCATAGAGAGTTTTTAAAAGATCAGTTCTAGTGATTATTCCTATAAGTTCTCCATTATCATCAACAACAGGTAAACGCCCAATATCATGCCCTACCATTAATCTTTGAATCTCACTAACTGGAGTTTGAGAAGAAATACTCACAACTTTTCTAGTCATATACCCTTTTACTGGGGCATCATTCATATCGTGTTTCTTAAGTTTATCTAAATCTCGTCTAGAAAAGATTCCTTTGATACCTGTCTCATCTGAAACAATTAGTCCTGAATGGCCAAAACGTAGCATGATCTCTTCAGCCTGCTGAATAGTAGCATTTGGCTGAACAGTTTTTACAGGTGTAGTCATAATATCTCTTGCCATTCTAGGAATCTGAATCCGGTTATGAAGCATTTCAATGATTTTAGCTTTGATATCCTCTAACTTAGCTTTCTTAATCATCGTCGAAGCTGCCCCCGCATGACCTCCTCCACCTAATGGTTCGAGAAACTGGCCAAGATGAACTGTTTCAACTTCGGAGCGTGCTACAACCAATACCCGACCAACCATCTCAACAATTACAAAATATAGATCAGCCTCTCTAATATCCCGCAATTTATGGATAATATTATTCACTCCTAAAAGATACTCATCTAAAACTGCAGAATATATATCAACTCTTAATCCATGAATAGTCTCATGTTCAATCTGATCTAATAAAACATTTAATACTTCCTGTTGAGCCTCGTTTAAAGAAAATTCCACAAACTCTTCAATCACACTTAAATTCGCTCCATTTCGCAAAAGAAATGCCACCATCTCTGCATCCAATGGAGTAGTCGTATTATATATAAGGCATCCAGTATCATGATAAATACCTAAAGCAAAAAGAGTTGCCTCTGTAGGAGTAATTGGAATCTCTTCTAACTGGATTCGCTTAACAAGTATTGTAGTAGTAGCTCCTACAGGAGAAGTAAAATCTACAAATTTAAAGTTAAAGCTATACTCATCTAATATATGATGATCATAAACGATTTTACTGATTTCCTCATCAAATAATAAATCGCGAAATGGACCTACTCTAGCTGGATTTTTTGTATCTACCATAATAATTCTTTTAACTTCATCAAAGTTAATATCTTTGGGGCGAAGTACGCGAAATTGATCTTTAAAAAGAGCCATAAAATCCTTCACTTGATTAGAAAGAGAACCTGGAAAGACAGGTACTGCAATTGGGTAGAGTTTTTTAACTGCAATCATTGATGCTAGTCCATCGAAATCCGTTCCCTCATGGGTAATTACTATATCCATAAATTAGTGCACCTCAACTTTCCTCAAAAGACCTGCTTAGTCTACAAAACCTATTTTATTATTATACCACAAAGGTTTTGATAAAAAAAGTAAAAAAAAATTGCAGCTCACTTATGCTGCAATTTGTCTGAACATATTACCTTAATTCTTCATTCTCGGATCAAGGGCATCCCTCAAACCATCTCCTAAAAGGTTAAAACCAAGTACCGTCAGTGCAATTGCAAAACCTGGAAATAATGTATACCATGGGGCTGTCCGTAAATAGCTTAATCCTTCATTAATAATAGAACCCCAACTTGGAATCGGTTCTTGCACTCCTAATCCAAGGAAACTTAAACCTGCTTCAGCCATAATTGCCCCTGCAACACCCATCGTTACGGAAACAATCATTGGAGCCATACAGTTTGGTAAAATATGTTTTAAAATAACACTATGAGTTTTTGCTCCCAACGCCCGCGCAGATTCAACAAATTCTTTTTCACGGAGTGATAATACTTGACTGCGAATAATCCTGGCTTTTCCAGTCCAACCAGCTACACTCATAGCCAGAAAAACATTAAATAATCCTGGACCTAAGGCAACACGAACTGCTATAATAAAGAGCAATCCTGGAAAGGCCATCACAATATCAGTAAAGCGCATAATTAACATGTCAACTTTACCACCAAAATAACCAGCAAGAGCACCTAAGGTCATACCAATGACTAATGTAATAAATTCAACCACAAATCCTACTGTCATCGATATTCGGGCTCCATATATAATCCGACTCAAAATATCTCTACCATAATAATCTGTCCCGAACCAATGAGCTTTAGAAGGAGGTTTAACACTCTCCAGTAAATTAATCTGAACTGGATCATAAGGCGCGAGAAGTGGTGCAAAAATTGCAATTAGAGCCAGCCCTATGATCAGCGCTAATCCAAACATAGCAGTTGGATTCTTCTTTAACCGCATCCATGCATCATACCAAAGACCATGAACCTGACCCATCTTATCATCTTGAATTTTAAGATTCGTCATCAAAACCCCTCCTTCCTCTAGTCATAGCGAATTCTTGGATCAAGAATTCCATATGTCAAATCAACAAAAAGATTCGCAAAAACAAAAATAATCGCCCCTACCAATACTGAACCTGCGATAACTAAAAAATCTCGTTTATTAATTGCCATCACCACATAACGACCAAACCCAGGTATTGCAAAGATCGTCTCAGTTAAAACAGAACCATTTAAGTAAGAAGCAAACTGCATTCCAAGAATTGTTATAATCGGAATCATTGCATTTTTCAAAGCATGCTTAAATATGACCACCTTTTCAGCCAAACCCTTTGATTGGGCGGTACGAATATAATCCTGACGAATCACTTCTAACATGGTAGAACGGGTCATCCTTGCTAAAAAAGCAGCAGATCTGGTACCTAAAGTAATTGCAGGTAAAATCCAATATTTAAGACTACCATCTCCGATCCCTGAGATAGGTAACCATCCTAAGGTCATACCAAATACAAAAACAAGTATAAGACCAAACCAAAATACCGGAGTAGAGATAAAAATAAGTGCAAAAACCATCGCTGCCCGATCAATCCAGGTATTGTGATAAACAGCAGCAATAATTCCAATCAATATCCCCATCGTGCTCGCAACTATCATTGTTGAGAAAGCTAATTTTGCAGTTACGGGCAATTTTGCTAGAATATCTTTAGTAACTGAGCGATGTGTAACATATGATTTCCCCAAATCTCCCTTTATAACACGACCAACATAACGAACAAATTGAATATGCCATGGATCATCTAAATGCAATTCTGCTCGGATTCTTTCAATTACTTTATCATTGGCACGCTGGCCCATCATATTAGAAATCGGGTCACCTGGAATAACAAACATGAGCAAAAATGTAATAATTAGCACACCAAGGAGAACTGGAACTATTAAAAACAAGCGGCGAATAATATACTCTATCATCGATCTCTTCACTTCCTTTCTCGTAAAATGAATAATAATAATATGATTCGTCCACAAAAAGTATTTAGTCGCACTCCCATACTATATAAAGTACTGAAACAACCTAATTCAGTACTTTATATAGTATGGGAGTGCGACTAAATACTTTTTATGGGCTAATCATACCATACACTTCCCACAAACTGAAGGAAGTGTATATGCATAAGAAGTGAGAAATTATTATTTAGAATTTTTAATCGCTTGATCGATCCAGATAGTCATCAATTTATCTGCATCATACATTTGATGATAAAGTTCACCTTTAATCCAAGGTTGTTTCATACTAATGCTTGTTGTATGATATAACCAAACATATGGTTGAAGATCATATACTCTCTCATTAATTTTCTTGGCAATTTCATAACGAACCTTAGAATTATTTGTTCTCTCCATCTCATCAATCATAGTATTAACTACTGGATCATTCATTGCGACTCGTTTTTGATTATAGAACAATGGCTTCAAGAAGTTATATGGGTCAGCATAATCAGCCCACCAGGATAGATAATACATTGGTACTTCACCATTTTTAACAGCGGAGAAGAATACGGACCAGTCATTTTTGATAATATTTACTTTGATACCAACCTGAGCTAAATAACCCTGAATCGCACCAACCATCCGAACAGTAGTAGATGTAGTAGTACTCCAGATTTCAATTTCAAAACCATTTGGATAACCTGCTTCAACTAATAATTGTTTGGCTTTTTCTGGATTATACTCAATACCAGGCATATCTACATAGCCATCCATTCCTTTTGGAAGAGGGCCAGTTGCTAATGCATCAGTTCCTTTTCTAAGAGTATCAATAATCATCTGGACATCGATAGCGTGAGCAATCGCCCGACGAACTCTTTTATCATTTAAAGGTTCAATGCTCTGGTTCAATGCTAAATAATATGTACTAAGATCGGTTGTTTCTATTATATAATTTTTCCAATAAGGATCTTGAGTCCATCTCTCAAATTCAGCCATTGGAATCGGAACACTATCTAAGTTACCTGCTTCAAATTCCGCAACAGCAGTTAAAGGTTCTGGAATAACCCGATATTCAACGCGATCAATATATGGTCTACCTTCAAAATAATCTTCATTAGCTTCTAAAGTTAAGTAGTTATCATGTTCCCATTCTACTAACTTCCATGGACCAGTACCAACAGCATGATCACTGAACTGATCACCATACTCTTCAACAACTTCTTTAGGAACAATAAGTCCATGAGGTAATGTTAGATGTTTTAAAAACAGACCAAATGGATAACTAAGAGTAAAGGATACAGTATAATCATCTATAACTTTAACTCCCACAATCCCCTCTGTCTTACCATCTAATGCTGGATCAGCCCCTGTAATCATATCAAAAGCCCAGGTTGCAGGAGAAGCAACTTCAGGGTCAAAAAGGCGATCAAAGGAATATTTTACATCATTAGCTGTAAAAGGCCGACCATTATGGAATTTCACATCTTCTCTTAAATGAAAAGTCCAAACTTTTCTATCTTCACTAATCCCCCAATCTGTTGCCAAACTAGGAACTACATCATTAGAATAATAGTCAAAACGAACAAGGCCATCAAAAATCTTTACAGCCATCTCTCCAGAATTAAAACCAGAAGCATAGGCAGGATCAATTGTTTCCCAGTCCGATGTTTTAGTTTTATGTAATGTTCCTCCATATTGAGGTTCTTCTGCCAAAATATTCAGACTAAACAAGACAAAAATCATTAAAGTGAATACAAATACTCGACTTCTCATCTAAGTTCCTCCTCTTTTTTTAAAGAAATTTGCTTCTACACTCTCCATTACATTTAGTATGTAACCTAAAATAAAACAATTTCACCTCCTTTTGAAAAATCAATATATATTTTATTCCAATAACTTATGAAATTATTACCTAAAGTTTTATATTCAACATATTTTTTATATTCCTTCATAAAAATTAACAGAATTCAATCAAACTTCTAAATAGTTTGACAAATAGCGAATAATGTTCCCACATCAGCTCTGGATGCCATTGAACCCCCACTGCATAATGATAATCTATGCCCTCGATTGCTTCAATCACACCATCTTTTGCATGGGCTGAAGCAATAAAACCTGGCCCTGGTTCTTTTATCGCTTGATGATGAAAACTATTCACTTTTAACTCATTACATCCAAATATCTTTTCTAATTTACTCCCTTCTTTAATCTCTACAGAATGAGTAGGATACCATCGTGGCGCACGTTGTTGATGTTTTAAGATATTTTCTTTACCAAAAGTTGTAGTAATATCTTGAATAACTGTTCCTCCAGCTACAACGTTAAGAATCTGACACCCACGACATATTCCTAATATCGGAATATCTTTTTTAAGAGCGATTTCAGTCAGATGAAACTCAAAAAAATCTCGATAAGGATCAAGCCTCCCCAAATCTGGACGAGGTTCTTCGTTAAACAACATAGGATCTAAATCTACCCCACCTGTAAGCAAAATTCCATCAACGATTTCTACCATCTTAGAGATGAGATCAGTATTTTTTTCAATGATTGGTAATAGAATCGGTAATCCCCGTCTTCTTGAGCAATGGTAATTCCAATTATTTTTTTCATTATTCTATCCTTCTTTCAGTACATGATTAATATATTCTATAAAACGGCATGTTTTCCTTTTTAATAAATATTTTTTACACCTTTTTCCGCAAAACTTTTCCTGGTTTTAATCCTGTATGTTCTCCATTATTTAAAACAATGTCACCATTTACAATTACATAATTTATCCCTTCAGGATACTGGAATGGATTTTTAAAATCTGCCATATCATTGATTGTTTCTGGATCAAAGATAGTTATATCTGCATCCATCCCAACCCGCAAAATTCCTTTGGTCATCAGCCCTAATCGTGCCGCCGATAGAGAGGTCATCTTTTTCACTCCCTCTACTAAAGTCACTACCCCTTCTTCCCGACAATACTTAGCCAATACTCTTGGAAAAGTTCCAAAGTTCCTAGGATGAGGTTTTCCTTGAGCCAAAAGTCCTTCAACTGCATAAGCGCTTCCATCTGAGCCAATCATAGTCAGATCATCTTTAATAACATGAGCTACATCTTTTTCACACATGGCAAATCGAATCATTCCTACTTCCAGTTCTTCTTCGATTAAAAGATCAATTACCAACTGAGCAGGACTGACTCCTCTTTCTATAGAGAGCGTCTGAATATTCTTTCCTTCTGCTCCACGATTTTTATCTGTTTTTACTTCTGATATAAACAGATTCTCCCATCCTCGTGGGGTCTGATATATTTCTAAATTTTTAAAAATTGTTCCACTTATAGTTGGATCTTTCAAATTGTTAAACAACACTTCTTTTCCACCTGCATGATATTCTTCAGGAATCACTGCACTTAAACCAGTATTTGTAGCAAGATATGGGTAGACATCACAGGTTATATCCAATCCTTCTTTCTCTCTTACCTGATGCATTAACTCTAATGTTTTCTCTACTTCTCCCCAGTGAGGTTTACTACAAACTTTATGATGAGAAATTTGCACAGGTAAACCAGCCTTACGGCCTATCTCAATACTCTCCTCTACAGCCTGATACACCTCTGTACTCTCATTGCGCATATGAGTTGCATAGAATCCCCCATATTCAGCCACAACCTTTGACAATTCTACCAATTCATCAGTATTAGCATATGAAGAAGGTGGGTAAATAAGTCCAGTAGTTATCCCAAAAGCTCCTGCTTCCATACTTTCACGAACTAATTGACACATTTTTTTAAGTTCTTCAGGAGTAGCCTGACGTTTGTCATAATTCATCACTGACTTACGGATGGCACCATGACCAATCAAAGGTACCACATTTAAGGATACTCCCCCTTCTTCTAATGCCTTTAAGTACTCATCCATAGTTTCCCAAGTTAATGACAGATCATATTTTTCTAAATCAATCTGAACATCTTTTTTAGCCATCTCTGTCATCAATGGCGCGAGAGCATACCCACAATTACCAATTACTTCAGTGGTTACACCCTGCCGTATTTTCCCATGGGCCAGCCCATCTACCAACAAAGGCAAATCCGAATGACTATGTATATCTATAAACCCAGGAGAAACCACCAAACCTTTAGCATCAATCACTTGAACGGCTTTAGCATCCTCCGGAATCTTACCCATCATTACGATTTTACCATCAGAAATAGCTAGATCTGAATAAAACCATGGATTACCAGTACCATCAACAACTTTTCCATTACGTAAGATTAGATCAAACAATTGCGCCACTCCTTTCAACCAGTCTTATCTTAATCTTTACACAAAACCTGAATAAAGTCAAGAAAGGGAAATAAATGAACATAAAAAAAGACTGTTTTTTAAACAGTCCCTACTAAATGTAGAAAGTGCTATTAATGCATTCTTAAATTATACATATAAACTTTCTATTTAGCTACAGATTTTTTCGAAAGCAAACTATCTAGTTCTGAAAGATCTTTTTCTTTATTCTTATCAATCCCTATTGAAGGTAACTTATTTAATTCCTGAGCCTTAGCTACACACTTCACGAGTTTTTTTTCGATTTCAGATCTATCTTGATTTTTACTAGCAATTTCAACAGTCTTTATAAATCTTAGAATATCTTCGAAAATTATCTTGTTTTTTTCAACCTCAATTGTAAAAAAACGATTTAGCATATCTACTAAAGTTAGACCATCTTCACCGTATAATAAAATTATTTCTCTCTTGATATCCATAATGTTTTCTCTATCGTAATCAAGTGGTAGCAGTTTATCTAAATAATCTTCATCTATCCTAAGTACTAAAATTCCAAATTTTAAATCCTTTTTCTCATACCAATCATTATACCATTGAGTAATATTCTTTCGAATAAGATCATACAATAAACTTTGCTCAGTAGTAATAATTGAATTTAATATTTTTACTTTTACCCATGCTATACTCGCATATAAATTTCCAAATACTTTACTATTTTGTTTGTTTATAAATAATTCTTTACTCACAGAAACATCCAGAAACATTGCGTAAATTGGTACAATAACAAATAAACTACTTAACATATCTTTATAAGTATTAAACTTAAAACTAGGTAATATATAAAGATAAAATAGACATATAAACAAAGAAATTATTACAGAAAAAATAAATAGTTGAATACCTGGATATATAAATATTCTCTTATCTAATATATTCTTTTCAAACATTTTAGGAACCTTAAAATCATCATATTTTACAAATTTATTCTTCTTTCTCAATTCATGCCGTTCGGATTTCAATCCAAAAAAATATATTGAAAATGCTCCTAAAATAAATACAATAAATAAAAATACATATTCTTTATATTTTAAAAATACATCATATTTCATTTAACTCTTTAGCCCTATCTAAATTTATAATATCTTTTAAACAAGTACTCTTCCATAAATTTTCCTTATGCGAATAATTTGATATCTGCCGCGATGTGTACATATCAAATTTATTTAATATTGTATTCAATATTGAGATTTCCTCGTTAGAATATTCGCTATCTTTTAGTTTAATTTTAGGCGCAACAATTGTTCCCTATTCAGTATAATCTATTTTTATAATTTCGTTTTCATTTAATATTTTCAAAAAATAATCTAAATCTTCTAATACAGGTCCATAATAATCACAAATAAAATCTCCTTCGAATAATCTTTCATTATATTTCTTGTAAAACAAAAATTGAGAATAAAAAAGAAGTTTATTTAATTTTGTTTTATACAACCGCATAGAGCTATTATTAGAAAAAAATAATACTATTTTTGCAAACTGAAGAACTACCT
Organism: Halanaerobiales bacterium; assembly: GCA_030627905.1. Classification (GTDB taxonomy): domain Bacteria; phylum Bacillota; class Halanaerobiia; order DY22613; family DY22613; genus JAGMES01. The sequence goes on along the minus strand of DAOVRZ010000054.1, from coordinate 10,559 downwards.
TCTTTTGATAATTAGGTTGAGTAAGCATACTTTTCCCCCCTTTAACTCTATGAAAAAAAATAATATCCCCCATATTACTCCCTCTTTTCATATTAAATATTAGTAAGATAACTATATAAATAATATGTAGTATTATATGAAAAAAGAAGAAATGTATTCTGAGCTTGTCCTAAAAATAGTTTATCATAATATTTACCCAAATTCAAGAAATAAAAAACTCTCAAATAAACCACTGTAAACACTAACAACAAAAACATAATTTCGAAATGAAACTAACAAGCAAAAGTAAGTTCATTAATTGAATTGTAAATAAATATACAACACTACCTCCTTCCCTAAATGCATTTCATCCATATATATACCTAGTCCTACCTACTTTATTTCATTATACATCAGAACATATGTTCTAGTCAAGTTTAAACCAATTAACTTTAAAATTGGGATAAAAACTTCAGCATTTTCTATTAAGTTAACGACCTCAAAAAGAGATTTTACCTTTTCAAGAAGAAAACTCCTACCTCCACATATAAAGAGGATGATTTCTTTCTGAAAACCGCCTTCTGAGGTGTCGTTAATTAACAATGGTATAATCAAAAATAAAAACTTACATCGAACCCTCTTTCAAGGAATTGTTTTCTGCCATTTCTCTAGCTAAAGTTTTTACACTATCCACTCAACTTACTTCCCATTTTTCACACCTTGCCCCCCACCGAGCAATCAATTCTCCATCCTGAGTAAAATTAATCACCTCGCAGTGATTTGGACACCCATCACACTCAAAACTAGAAGCCTGAAAATCCATTTTCAGAGTATTAAACCCTTTAAAACTAGAGGGTTTTTCTCCCTGAAAAACCTTATCCTTGGCAAGCAACCCTGCACCTATCGCCCCCATCACATTAAAATGACGTGGAATCATAATCTCTAACCCCAGAGCATCCATAAAAGCCTGCCTTATTCCTACATTGGCAGCTACTCCACCCTGAAAGATTACAGGTTCTAAAATCTTCTTCCCTTTACCTACATTGTTTAAATAATTTCGCACTAGAGCAGCACATAACCCAGCAATAATATCTGAAGTAGCATGATCCATCTGTTGTTTATGAATCATATCTGATTCCGTGAAAACAGAACAACGACCAGCAATCCGTACTGAATTTTTAACCTGTAAAGCTAATTCACCAAACTTCTCAATGGGAATCCCCAAACGACTTGCCTGTTAATCGAGAAATGAGCCTGTACCTGCCGCACAGACAGTATTCATAGCAAAATCAGTTTCATTCCCTTTTTAACTGCTTCTATAGGTTTTCCTTGAGTACGAAGATAGAGGGAGTCAATTACCTCCCCCTTCTCATCAAGAACTGCAATATTCGTACTTCTGATCCTACAGCTACCCCCAAATAACTTCTCAACTTAAGATCACTCTCCTCTTATCCTTTTTTCTTTTACGTGAACGCACCAAATCCACAAAGGCTTCAAGACGTGTCTGAATCCCCGCCTCCCCTGAATGTTCATCAAAAAAGAGGGATAATATCGGTATGTTCTCTTTCTCGTTCACAACAGGCAAAATACTCTCAGCAACAATCTCTGGCATACAGGTAAAAGGAACTACTTGGATTGTCCCATCAAATCCCTGACGAGCATACAAGACTGCCTGTCCTATAGTCTCCTGACCATATCCTCCAATCATTGCCTCTAAATATGATGATGCTGCTTCTATGTATGGTTTACATCCATTGTTTCCCAGGTTAATGACAGATCATATTTTTCTAAATCAATCTGAACATCTTTTTTAGCCATCTCTGTCATCAATGGCGCGAGAGCATACCCACAATTACCAATTACTTCAGTGGTTATACCCTGACGTATTTTCCCATGGACCAGCCCATCTACCAACAAAGACAAATCCGAATGACTATGTATATCTATAAACCCAGGAGAAACCACCAAACCTTCAGCATCAATCACTTGAGCAGCTTCCATATCCTCAGAAATTTTACCCATCATTACGATTTTACCGTCAGAAATCGCTAGATCTGAATAAAACCATGGATTACCAGTTCCGTCGACAACTTTTCCATTACGTAAGATTAGATCAAACAATTGCTCCACTCCTTCCAACCAGTCTTATCTCGATTTTTACACAAAAACTTGATAAAGTCAAGAAAGGGAAATAAAAGAACATTAAAATACCTCTATTAGCTTAAAGTTTATTAATCACTATCTATAAAGATAGCTCCTATTTGGATAATAATTCGCCTCTTAATTTAACGTTAATTAAGAGGCCTTAGTTCTCTTGACTATCTAGTTATAATATTATTTTTATGAATAACTATAGAAAAAAATCTCCTTTTCAGGCGATCCACTATACATGAAAAAATATATATTTTGGCTTAGTTGTACCATAGATTAATTAAAACTTTTACTTGAAATTATCTATGATAGTCAAATGGAAGAGGTTTAATTACATATAATTCTTTTAAATCATTTTTTATATTCTTAATATTTACTATCTTTTTTTCTTTATTAATAATATCGATTTTTATTTCGTTATTGTTTAATTTAGTAAGAACAACCCAATCTCCATTTATATTTGTTATTACAGGAATGATGAGTTGATCAACATTATCTCCTGTAACAATATCCATTTCAAATCCTATCTGCTCAAGTATTTCAGCAATTTCGTAATTTTCAACCTCTTTCTGGGTAAAATACTTTTCCAAATATATCCCATACCACTGCATAATCTTATTTAGACAATATTTCTTTTGATCTGAGATTTTGTATCTAATAATTCTCTCATTAAAAGTTGTGTTAATAATCTCTGATTGAGGTAAGCACTGCATATTTAACAGTTCTATTTTATATAAACTATATTTCATAAGAAGTAAAATAATAATTATTGCAAATATCAAAGCAGAAATATTTATTGAAGTAAACTGAAGCTTTTTTCTCTTTGTAACTATAAATATTAGTCCAATACTAAAAAGTATAAAATATAGATAATTGAAATAAGGTACTCTAAAAGATGGTTCAAAATTAACAGTAAGATTACTTTTTAAAATATATGGTCTAAAGATGGGAGATTCAGCTTCAATATGGCCATCTCGATTTATTAATAGTGAAGGACCAGTATTACTGGCAACAACAACCGCTGAATCTTTTTCAATAGCATTAAATATTCCAAACCTTGAATGTGCTAAGGCTGCATATGTTTTTCCCATCATTCTATCATTGGTTAATAAAAAAGTAATCTGAGAGGAGGATTTTTTCTGCATAGAAAGGGCTTCCCAACAAATTAAAAATTCTAGAATACCATATTTTGTTGTAATTTGAAGAGTCTCTGTTCCAGGGTTTATATGATCCTCTGTAAATGGAACCGGAGTGTTTTTACGATATTGACAAACTTTCCCTTCAGGAGAAATTAAAAAGGCAGAATTATATTTTTTTAAATCATTATCTAAATCTAAAGCACCTATTACCAAATAAGCCTTAGTCTTTTTAGCTAAATCTACTAAATGGTCTCGATATTCTGGAATTCGAAAAATTACGCGATTTATTACTGCTTCAGGCCAAACAATAAAATCTATTTGCTGATTCAAAAATAATTTAGGGTCAAATAATGAATAAAAAAATAAATCCTGTTTATATTGACTGTGCAAAATCTCTTTGATCTCGTTTATCTGCTTATTAGGCTGTACAATCCAGACTGTTACCTTCTCTCCACTACTCATATTATTTAGAGAAATGTGACTAAAACCTGTAACTATTATACTTATTAATAGTAAAAACAGCACCAACGATCTCCATTTTTTAAAATAAAGTAATTTGAATAATGTAAAATTAATTAAAATGATTCCAAATGAGATAAAATGAACCCCAAAAACTTTACCAATAATCAAAATCAAATTTTGATTAAACTGAGTAAGATATAAAAACCAATCAAAGTTAAGAATTTTTTGACTTAAAATTGATATTGCTACCCATGAGCCAGCTATTATTATACCCGAAAATCGATACTTTAACGGAATGTTTTTACATATATAGTATATTATGAACCAGTAGCTTAGAGCCCAAATCAATAGAATTCCATACAAAGTTATTCTTAACCATATATCTATACCATCTAAAATCAAAACGAAAAATAATAAAGAAGATACAATTATTATAACAAATATCAAGATATCATTTAAACTTTCTGAACAATAAACTGCGTAAAAAAAAGGGACAAAGGCGATAAATATCAAAAAATTCAAATCAAAAGGAGCATAAGATAATGTAAATAATATAGCACTTAAAATAAATAAAAATTTAGTTTTCATTAAAGATCACCTCTAAAAAGGGCTTGTACATCTACAAGCCCTTAAAGTCGAAATAATAACTACGTTATTATTTCTTAAGTTCAACGACTTCAGAAGAAGATTTGAAATTATTGTAAATCTTCTTCCCTCACCTGTAGAGCAAAGGAAATTTGCCTTCTGAAATGTCATTAAATCATCTATATTTTTAATATATAATACTACCACTAATTGCGTTTATATAAAAGGTTAGACCACCTTTTTCCTTATATTCCCATGCGGGATCTACATAATTTTTTGAAGCATCAAATGCCGAACTCTTATATACTAAATTAACTTCAATTATTTCAATAGGTTGTAATGATAGAACTCGCTTTAAAATATTCTCCGCATTCATACTTAATGCAGTTTTTTCATCAATTATATCAGTCAAAGAATACGTTTGTGAAGAATTAGTTTGATAATTTCTCCAAAGTCGACGATAGTATGAGATACCATTATCAGTTACTTCAATTATAATTCCATCAGATCCTGGACCACTAAATTTTATGTCTTTAAAATATTTCGCATAGTATAATATGATTAGCCCACAAAAAGTATTTTAGTCGCACTTGCATACCATATAAAGTACTGACCTCGCCATTTCAGTACTTTATATGGTATGCAAGCTCTTGTGCGACTACTTTTTGTGGGCTAATCATAATATATAACTTTGAATTTCAGTTTCTCCTGTTCGAAGATTTTTATGTCTAGTGCCATAAACTTTATCTAATTTTGCACTATATGGTAAACCACCTCCGAAGTCATTTATAAAATCTTCAGCACAGGTAATTGTTTCTTCTAGGTCATTATTTATTGGATTTGGAGATACTTCTTTTTGATATATCACCGCTCCAGTAGATTTAAAATAAAGAACATTCTCAGACCCTATTTTGTATTGAGTTTTGTCTAAATATTCAATTTTATTCACATGAAATAGACCTGGAAGTAGGTATTGATTTGTAGAATAAAACTCACTTTCTACTGATTGACTATTTGAAATCTCTGACACTGTTCCTAAACTATAAACCTGTTCTTTACTAGGTTTTTCATAATTTAGCTCTATTTTACCATCATATAAAGTTTCATTAACTTTGTTGATAGTATATGAATCATATAAGTTTGTGGATGCCGTTATTGGTAGTGGATTTGGATTTGGAGTAGGAAATGGTGGCTCAAAAGGATCTGAAATTACAGGAACAGAAAATTCAATAAAATCCGTGTACCAAATATCATAATTTGTTACATAATCTAGAGGATTAGTAATTAGTTCGTCCTTAGCTCCTTCCAAATAAAACGCACTCCAGATCTCAGGAAAAATTTCTAAATTAGCATACTTCCAGGCACTCAAAACACTTTTTTGAGAATATCCATCTGTCCCAAATAAGTAATTTATAAATCTTTTTATATTTCTTTCGCTATCATAAGTTATAGTATTAAAACCTAAAATTGCATGTGCTGATGATGAATTATCAGTAAAAACTCTATGTAAATATGAATTTTCATTATTCACCACGTAACAAGAATTCAATATTATCCATCTATAATCATCCATTGTTCCAAAATCATTATGATCTAGAAAAATTAAATTCGATGGTTCTACTGGATCAGGTACTACAACTCCCGAAGAATTCTCTGGAAATCCAAACCGTTCAACATATTTGGGATTTTCTGCAGTATTTACACCATGACCAGAATAATAAAGTATATCACTCCATCCTTCATTATTTAAAAAGCACCATTCATTTATTTCTGTGTCTTTATATTTAATAGCAAGTTCCCAATTATTTATAACCATTAGGTCTTCAAAAGTCTCTATATTATCAAGATCCAATCTTTTTGAAAGATCATTATATTCATGAACAGCCAATACAGTAAAACTTCCATCTGATGTTGGTAAATCAGATGACCCAATTTCAATAGATGAAGCTAATGATAATGTACTAAATAAAAACAGCATGGATAATAATATTACTAATATTTTTGAGTTTGTCATTTCTATTCCTCCTCAATTGGATACATACCCCACAAAAAGCTTAACGCCTCACCAGTAAAAGCTTCCAAATATAGATACTCAGTATGATCTTGAATTGTAAACTCCCAGGCGGGTATCATAGTATATTTATTTACATCATGAAGCCTGGGGAAATAAGCCAAATTAACTTCAGTAAATTTTATAAAACTATCACCTCTATATTTTTTTATAAAATTTAGTGATTTTTCTATACATTCTATAGGTGATAATATATTTTTTGAAATTTTCTCGTGTTTTTTAATATCAAAAGTCAATCTGTCAAAGTGTATGATATCATTTTCATAAAAAACAATATTTATCCCTGGTCGCCATATTCTACTAGATATTTTCACTCCATCAATATATTGATGAAACACAATTTTATTATCTGTTCTTATTTCAGGCTTTAAATCTACTCGAAATCCCCCAAGATAGTTTTCTATAAATTTCTCGGCCTTCTGCATTAATAATTCCTCATTATTAATTACATTAAAATTATTTTTTTAAAGTATTGTAAATATTTATTTGTCTGGAAACTTACCCTTCCATATTTTTTAAAATACATAAATGCATAATCATTAGAATATATAATTTCCCCCTCTTTATCACAACGATTATCCTTTAAAGATCTTAGATCAGGATTTGAATTACAGTAGTCCTCAAGAAAATCATTCACTATACTTTGAAAAATTTCTACTTCAGGTTCAGCTGAAAGCACATACAATGGATGAATCTCTGGTTCAATAAAGTCGAATATTTTATACTTATTAACCTTATAATATATCCTTTCTTTATCACCATCGCTATTAGATTCATGCTGTTCAGCTAACTTAGGTTCTCTAACTAACAATATACACCCTAATACAATAACCAGTATAATAATATAGCTTTTTGCTTTAATAAACATCACTCCCTTTCTCCCATGATAGATACATATTATTTTAAACTCTCTTTTCTAATTTTTTCTAGTCTTTAATATTAATGATAAATTATTGTATCTTAAATGTCAAATCATTGAACTAGCTATTTTTTATTTCTAAGGTGAATAAGCTCAATATACCTTACTATTTCATACTAATCCTTATTTTAGAAAATAAAATCGCCTTATGGCGACTTTGCTTTCACTTAAGATTATCAATTAAAGTTAAAATAATAACTATGTTATTATTTCTTAAGTTTAACGACTTCAGAAGGAGATTGCACCATCACAAAAGGGGAACTCCCACCGAAAGGTAATTCTAAAAAGATAGTTTACCTCCACTTATAGAAGTGGGGGTCTTAACTCAAAAGATAAAAAACCCCTTCACCTTGAGTCGGCAAAGGAGTCAAAATCGTCATGTATGCATAACTATCCCAAAGATATACACTACGATCTTTTCTGGCCTCGCCGGACCAAATTAAAAGGAAACTTCATATTTATTTTTTAAAAAAGCCACTTATTGCAAGATTACAATAAGTGGCTAAACTCATCCTCTATAAAACCTTGCTAGTCTCTCAGGACTAATTTAAAGTTATTTATTATCTTTGATATTCATCATAATTTATTTTTTTTTAAAATGTCAATTATAATATTTTTTTATTTAAAACTTTATCACACCAGTAGAGTATAATAAAATAACAGCAATTGCAACTGGTGCAAGGTATTTAATAACAAACTCATATACTCTCTCTTTATTAAAAGCATACAAACCATCACTTGTAACTTCTTTAACAACATTCTTTGTACCCCAAACCCAACCTACAAAGAGACAGACAAATACTCCTCCTAAAGGCAAGAATACGTTAGATGCTAAAAAGTCAAAAGCACCAAAGAATGTCTTTCCAAATATTTTAACCTCACTCCATGCTCCAAACGATAAGGTATTTGGGATAGATACAAGAAAAAGTGCAACCGCTATTAAAATTGTCGCTTTCTTTCTATCTAATTTAAATTGTTCTGAAAAGAAAGATACTATAACCTCTAACAGTGAAATAGTAGAAGTGATTGCAGCAATTCCGATTAAAATAAAGAACAATGCTTCAAAAATTCCACCTAAAGGCATCGCTTGGAAAACAGCTGGGAGAGTAATAAAAATCAAATCAGTTCCTGAATTTGGCTCAAAACCATATGCAAATACTGCTGGGAATATAACCATCCCTGCCATTAATGCAATAACTGTATCTGCAATTGTAACCTGAACCGCCAATGATACGAGATTCTCTTTTTTATTTATATAACTTCCATAAGTTAGAATAATACCCATACCCAAACTAAGAGAATAAAATGCATGTCCTAATGCTTCTAAAACACCTTTTGTTGTTAATTGAGAAAAATCTGGTTTAAATAAGAACTCTAATCCTTTATATGCACCATCTAAAGTTAAAGATCTAAACATTAATGCAACTAAAATTGCTAATAAAATAGGCATCAATACCTTACTATACTTTTCTACACCATTTTTAATTCCTGATATTACAACAAAAGCTGTCACTGCCAATACAACAAAGTTCCAAAATAAAGGTTCTGTAGTTCCTGGAATTATAGTACCAAAGTACGTTTTTAATTGGTCTGGAGCGACTGTGATTAACTTACCACTCACTGCCCTACTTATATAAGAAAATACCCATCCAGCTATCATAGAATAAAAAGATAATATAATAAATGCTGTTGAAACAGCTAAAAATCCCGCTAAGTACCATGGTTTATTAGGTTCTAATTTTTTAAACGCTCCTACTGCATTTGCCTGAGTCTTTCTACCTAATGCAAACTCAGCTATCATTACAGGAAGACCAATCAATAAAATACAACCTAAGTAAACTAAAATAAATGCAGCTCCTCCATTCTCTCCAACAATGTATGGGAACTTCCAGATGTTACCCAATCCAATTGCTGAACCTGCTGCTGCTGCCAAAACACCCATCTTTGATCCAAAATTCTCTCTCTTCTTCATACTCAAACCCCTTTTTCAAATTTTTTTTAATAAGACTACATAAATTGGTCTTTTGAGTTAAGACCCCACTTCTATAAGTGGTGGGAATTGTTTTTAATCTTCAGTGGGGGTAGAATCCCCTACTGAAGCCCCGATGTTCAGCTTTAGCTGGACGAGTTCACTCATCCATTTACTACATCCTCGTGAATTCCTTGGATCTCTCAGTAAAACCTACTTCAATCCTCCTTTCATCAAAATAAAACTTTGAAAATAAAAAAATCTTTCATCTCTATGACTATTCTAAATAACCATAGGGACGAAAGATTGCTTCCGTGGTACCACCCTAATTCACAATTCTCATCTATATGTATGAGAAATTGCCTCATTGTTCAAGTCGAAAAAACTTACTTGAACCCTAGCCATATAACGGTGGCAACCGACCTCATCTACTAAAGATCATCTCTTTCAAATCGGTAACTCGGGAGTGAGCATTATATACCGTCTTAACGCTAACTTTCAGCAATTGTTAGCTCTCTGTAGTTAAGAGTAGTGGTATTTTTCTCTCCGTCTTTGTTTTTATAATTATTAATACTGTTTTATATTAATAATTATTATATCTGCATCATTGATATCTGTCAAGACTTTTTTATATTTTTTATCGGGATAACCTGATTACTGTTGAAGATACCATATAACCATTTGATGCTAAACTATCTAAAAACGGTGCCTAAGGTACTTTAAAAATCTTGATTATAATCAATCAAAGCATTATAGGCTAAATACAATTCAAAACCACTAAAACCCATATTATGCTGAAGGCCTAAACTGGGTTGAATTTTATCGTCTGCTACCCGTAAAGTTCCACCATATTGAGGTTCTACTGCCATTGCTGTAGAAACTACACCTACCAATAAAACAAGACTAACTAATATTATCTGTACTTTTTTAAATTTCATCTTCTCTTATCCTCCCTGCTAATTTTGTTCTTTAATAGTTTTCATTAACTATAACAAATATTATACTTAACTATCCTCCTTTCAATAATTTAATAATAAATTGCTCATAATTATAAAATATTAGTATATTCTTTCTCAATGCTTTTAAAATACCTTCTTTTATAATGAATTTTTGTAACTATTCAGTCGAATCAACAAATTCGTACTAAATTCCATTAAGTTTTTTACTGTTTTAATCTATTCTTTTAATTTATAAATACACATAAAAGTTGTTCCAAGTTGGCTTGAAGTGTTGAAAATGCTGTCTTTCGCTACTGTTTTGTGCTATAATATAAGTAACTTCAGT
>DAOVRZ010000012.1:0-73492 GCA_030627905.1 Halanaerobiales bacterium | reverse complement strand
ATATTCCTGCTAAAAATTAGAGTAAATATGTTGACTTTTCATACTTTAGTGTGATGTCTCCCTGCTCTTAAAGTCAAATAGATTATTGAAAACTTAAAACCGCGCCTTACATACCCATGGCTAAAGCCAGGGGTTTTACGGCGCCGATTATAAATTAAGCAAAAGCACCAACCCCGGAATCGTAATTATTGAAAAAAGTGTACTTAAAAAAACAATCTGTGCAGCATAATCTGCATCTCCTCCAAATCGTTCTGCAAAGATTGCAGTGTTGGCCGCTGCTGGCATTCCCATTAATACAACAGAAACTCCTGTAATTAAAGGAGATAATCTAAACAGCACAGTAATTACTAATACAATAAGAGGAATCGCCAAGAGACGAATTAAACTTACCAAATAAATGCGATAATTTTTCCATAATCCTTTTACCGTAGACCTGCCCATAATTGCTCCAATCGCTAACATTGATAGTGGTGTTGTCATACCACCAATCATTTCTAAAGTCTGATATATAGGTTGAGGCAATTTTATGGAAAAAAGAAAAACTCCTAGGCCAAGTATAACTGCTACAAACCCTGGCGTTAATACTGCCTTCCACTGAAAAGAAACCTTATTCCCCTCATTTCTCCGAAAAATCCATACACCTAATGTCCAAACTAACAGTCCGTATGTAAAGTTGTACAAAGATGTATAAAAAACTCCTATTCGTCCATAAATCGCATTGATCACTGGATACCCCATAAACCCGACATTCGAAAAGATAAGCATAAACTGAAATATATCTTTGGTTTTTCCTGATAATTTCATAGCCTTAACAACTAAAATTGAAATAAACCATGATAATATGTAGAGCCCTAGGGATAAAAAGATTAATTGTACGGTTTCGTTAAGTATTTCCCGGGAAAAGTCGAAACTCATCGACGTAATAATCAAAGCTGGTAGTGTAATATCCATTACCAACCGTGATAATCCACTAATCATATTATCATCAACTATTTTTAAGCGATAAATTATGAAACCAACAAGTAGAACCATAAATAATACAAGAATTTGGTAAAATATAGGTAGTAGAGCCATTATTATTACTCCTTTCATAATACATAAGATAGTCTGCTGCACAACTTCAAATCGTCATAGTAGATTACAGGGTTGAAAATCCATCCATAATGTAGTACAATTTCTAGAGTACTACGTTTTAGAAAGGATGAAATTATCATGCGTATGAGAAACAAGCCAGGAGCAGAAGATGAATTAAGGACCAACCCCAAAGTAATTTTCGGCCCAGAAGAACATAATAATCCTTCAGGTCAATGGCATAAAATTTTTGGGAATTCCAATCCTATACATCTAGAAATCGGTACAGGTAAAGGTAAATTTGCCATGGACATGTCTGAAAAATATCCAGATATTAATTTTATTGCTATTGAAAAAATTGAAGAAGTTCTTCTCTTCCCAGCACGTTTTGCTGTCGAAAATAATAAAGAAAATTTGTTTTTAATCTATGGAAACGCAAATTTTATTGCTGACTATTTTGCTAAAGATGAATTAGATCTAATTTATATCAATTTCCCAGATCCTTGGAGAAAAAAGAAACACTATAAACGCCGTCTGACTCATCACCGTTTCTTAAACGAATACAAAAAAATTCTTAAAGTCAGTGGAGAGATTCATTTCAAAACTGATAATGACGAATTATTTCGATTTTCATTAGAAGAATTACCCCGTCATGGGTTTCACTTAAAATCTGTGACATTTGATCTGCATAATAGCCCTCTTGTCGAAAATAATGTTACTACTGGATATGAAGAACGTTGGGTTTCTATGGACTTACCTATCTGTCGTCTTGAAGCCATCTGGACAGGTCAATAAAGAAAATAAAGATATAACTATATTCTACATTAAATTTTATTATCCTTTGAGTAAAAACTTAAACCCTTATAGTTTTAGATCTATAAGGGTTTTTCTAATTAAGATGATTAGCCCACAAAAAGTATTTTAGTCGCACTTGCATACCATATAAAGTACTGACCTCGCCAATTCAGTACTTTATATGGTATGCAAGCTCTTGTGCGACTACTTTTTGTGGGCTAATCATCAAGAATATCAACAAACATTATAATAATCTAAGAGATTCGGAAAATGAATAATCACCTTTGTATATTCTCCGTAATTTGATTCTAACGTTATATCATGACCTAATTTTCTCGCCAGCCTTTTGGCTAAATATAAACCCATCCCTGTAGATTTATATTTCTCCCTACCATTATATCCCGTAAAACCCTTATCAAAAACTCGACCTAAATCCTCTGGTCTTATTCCAATCCCATTGTCCTCGATAATAAGTTTTTTCTCTTTTTGATTTTTTTTAGATGAAATTTTTATCATTCCACCTTTATTGGTATACTTCAATGCATTGTCTATAATTTGGTTAACAATAAAAATAAACCATTTTTTATCAGTTGTCACATCCAAGCTTATATCATCAATATCTATTTTTATTCTTTTATTTATAAAAATTTTAGCATGCTTTTTTATAATCTCTTTGATAACTCTTTCTAAATCAACATCAGTAATAAAATAGTCTTTCGCAAAGGCATCTATTCTTGAAAAATATAGAGCTTGTTCAACAAAATTATCAATCTTATCTATTTCTTCTTCTAAACTATTTAATATTTCTTCTTGAGATTTTCCCATACTATTCTCAATAATCAACCTACTTACAGCAATAGGTGTTTTAACTTCATGAACCCAGGAAGTTAAAAAATCCAAATTATCTCTTTTTTTGTTATACAATTCTTCAATCTTTGTACCTTGCTCTTCGTATACATTTTTAAGCAATTGAGAATATAAATTCTGCTCATAGGTTTTAGGTTCAGGTAAACGATGAATTACATCTCCCTTTTGATTTTTTAATATCTCACAAACAGATGTATAATAATTTTTCTTAAATAAATATTCGCCAAATAAATAGAAAAAAAATAAAATTAAAGAAACCACATTTATATAAAATATATTACTAAAGATATAAAAACCATTAAGACAAAGTAAAACAAAACCAAATACCTTTTATCTATTAAATATTTTTTTAGATTCATTAGATTATATATCCCAGTCCTTTTTTAGTTTGAATAAAACCCTCCAAACTAATATTACTCATTTTTTTCCGTAATCGATTAATGTTTACTGTTAAAGTATTATCATCTACAAAACTTTCATCTTCCCAAAGACTTCGCATAATTTTATCTGTACTTACTACCTTACCCTGGTTTTTCATAAGAAGATATACTATTTTAAACTCATTTTTTAATATTTTCTAAAATTATTTCTCTGATTTTTACATCATCTTCTACTATCAAAATCTTAAACATTTTCTTTTCCCCACTTCTTCAATAGAAAATTTAACTTTTCTTCTTTACCTTCTAAAAAATCACCCATAATCTCTACTTTCTTTTCATGTAAAGTATCAAGATCAAACCAAACTCCCATTAACCAGGAAATCAATCCAAGGGTCATCATATCTTCATCTATCAAATCTGCAACCAAAAACTTACTCTGAATCTCCATCACTTTTTCTAATATATCATAAAAATCTTCTTCGTTAAAGTCATCAGGATGTTCAAAGCTTTCACAAAAAGGAACCTTATAATTTATCACATAGTCAGGCAAGGTAAGATTATAATTAGTCTTATAAAAATCTGCAATCTCTTTATTTGATTTAATCGTCACCTCTAAATTAGATTCATAAGCATCTTTACTCCAATGACCAAAAAACCTACAAGGAAAAGGACGTACAGAGTAGATTGCACATCGTTTATCTTCTAGTTGAAATGGACATGGTTTCTTTTCTACACCTTCTAGTAGATAATATCTTCTAATTGCTGAAGATAGTTCTTGTAAAATCTCTGGTCTTTGAGATAGATAATCAAAAATCTGTAGAAACTCAACCCAATGAGTTTCTACAGATTCCATACAACAACCTGCACATCCACTGCACTTACCTGTAGGAATTGAGTTATATAGTTTATTTAAATCATCAAAAAGTCCTTCTTCTTCTTCTGCAAACTGAATGGCTTCTTGGAGCATCTCTTTTGGAAACCAACTAGTCTGATCATTAGTGTGACCATTACACATTTTTATACCTCATTCCTATTATTATTAATTTTAATAATTCACCCTGCAATGTTCCTATTTATAGAAAAAGGGGGATCACATCCCCCACTAAATTATCCAGCTATAGCTACTATAGCTTTGGCATAAATTTTTGTGTTTAAAATTAAATCTTCAACACCGATATATTCATCTTTTTGATGTGCCAATTCTGGCTGGCCTGGGAATAAAGGTCCAAAGGCTACCGCTTTTTCGATACCCCGAGCATATGTACCGCCACCAATCGTAATCGGTTCTGAATCATCGCCTGTCATTTCACGATAAACAGCCATTAAATTCTTAACTAATTCATCATCTGCAGGAACATATAAAGGCCCTTTATGTTCTCCTTTTACTAACTTAACTTGTGTACCCTCCAACTCTTTCTCAATACCTTGATATACTTCTTCCATTGAGCTAGTTACAGGATAACGTATATTAACAACAACCTTTACATTTTCTTCGGTCAAATCAATCAAACCAACATTAAAGATCAGTTTTCCAGAAACCTCATCTTCCAATCCACAACCGATAGATTGACCATAATATTCCATCCCAATCTTTTTGTTATAGAATTTGATAAAATCACATAGATCACAGGACTCTAAATTCAGAGAGGCCAAGAAGACCATTAATTGAGAAATCGCATTTTGACCGTATTCTGGTAAACTTCCATGAGCGGATACTCCGAAAGATTGGATAGTTGCTTGACCCTCTTCCTCTTTCCACTCTAAACGCACCTCATACTCTTTAACATAAGCACCAAGAGCATCCTTAACGCTTACTAGGTCTGTTCCACTTAAAACTGCTTCACAGTAATCTGGAACCATATTTGGCGCATTTCCACCTTTGATCGACTTAATTTGTACCCCTTCACATGAGCAACAGCAAGATTTAGTAAACTCTCTTTCTAAATCAAAGATTAAGATTCCCTTTTCACCATGAATAGCTGGATATTCAGCATCAGGTGCGAAACCAACTGATGGAATCTCTTCATGTTCGAGATAATAATTTAATCCTCCCCAGCCGCTCTCTTCATTGGTTCCAAAGATAACCCGAACTCTTTTATTGAGGGTGATCCCACTTTCTTGAACCGCTTTCATAGCATATATTGCGGCAATGGCTGGCCCTTTATCATCAATCGAACCACGACCAAACAGTTTACCATCATGAATCTCAGCGGCATATGGTGGATAAGTCCAGTTGCTACCCTCAGGCACTACATCCACATGAACTAAAATTCCTAAAATTTCTTCACCTTGCCCAATTTCAGCGTATCCTGCATATCCATCTACATTCTTAGTTTTAAATCCAAGTTGGTCAGATAACTTCAATGAATACTCAAGTGCTTCATTAACTCCTTCACCAAAAGGCATCCCCGGCAGTGCTTCCTCTTCAACACTCTTGATTCTCACCAATTCCTGTGTCGATATAATCACCTGATCACGCATTTCATCAATTCTTTTTAGTAAATCCATTCATTTTAACCTCCTCTAAAAAATGTTTATCTTCTTTTCTATTTCTTTATATACCTCTAACAAATTGGTATCTTGTTCTGCGTTTTCTTTTCTTTCGCTTACTATGTAATATACTGATCATCAATCCCCACAAAAAACTACTCAAAATAAAAGGTAAATCTGGAAATTCAGTAAAATGAATACCTAGTTTTTGAAACATCAAAATTAGTGGGAAGGATAAAATTTGATATAAAATAGCTGATATATGAGTAATCATTCCTCCTAGTGACCAAAGTGGTTCTTCAAAAAAGATCAATTTAGAGGTAATTGATACCAATAACATTACTGATTGAATCAAGAAATGTACAACGACAATAATAACGTAAAAAAGAAACCCCTTGATATACTTCATTTTGTCACTCCTTCTATTCTGAATTGTATTAATTTTTAGGATACTTTAACTATTCGTCATGCGTTAATTAATTCCTTTCTATTATGCTTCACTTCTTAATTATTCCTTTACCTTCTTTTCTTTTAATAAAAAAAAACTCTACAGATATTTATAACCTGTAGAGTTTTAAGATATTCTAAATTCTTGCTTTCCAATCAATCTTTGGTCGTTTTTTAGCTGCCTGTACATAGACTACACCAATTAGAATTAATATCGAACCTAGCCACTGATTAAAAAATATCTGTTCTTTTAACACTACGATACCTAAAAGAAAAGCTGTAATTGGTTCAATAGTACTAATGATGGCTGCTAAAGAAGGCTCTAAATTTCGAACACCTGCATAAAAAACCATAATCGCAAAGACAGTAGCAAAGATAGCCATAATAATTATTGCCCACCAAGCTGATCCCGTTAGAGCAAATGTTAAATCTCCATTAATCCATCCCACACTCATAAAAAAGATTGCGGAAAAAAGAATAATAAAAGCTGATAGTACCTTCGGTTCCTGATCAAAAGTGAAAGAACTTCCAAGATAAACAATATACATAGCATAGCAAAATGCCGATGCTAAAACTAGAATAATTCCAAAAGGATTAAAACTTATATCTCCCCATGTCATAAATACAGCACCTATTGTAACCAATATTAGAGCAATCACTTTAGCTTTTGTAATAGGTGAATTTAACAAAATAGATGATAAGTAGGTCACCAATATTGGATAACTAAACATTATCATTGCTGCCATAGATGAGGGAATATAATGTAATGAGATAAAATAACAATATGCCATCAAACCATACCCAAAGATCGCAACAAAAGCAAAGATCACTAACTGTTTTATGGTAACATGAATTTTTGTCTTATTCAAAAGGAGATAACCCCATATTAAAGCAGCAGCAATACTAAAACGAATTGCAAGAATACTTACAGCATTTGCTCCACCTTTATAAGCAATATTAACCAATAATGGTAAAGCACCAAAACAGATAGACGATGTAATAATTTGAATACTACCTAGAGTCTTTCTGCGCATTATTTTCCTCCTATTTTCAAAAGATCGTTAATTACCATGTATATTCCATTATTATAAAATCAGCAGAACTTATCTCAGTAAATTTAACTTTCTCCACTTCAATAAAACCTGCTTCTTTGAAAGGTACAGAAGTATGCCAACTCTCTTCTTCATTTTGACAGGCTACTTCAACCCCATGATAGTCCCACTCTTTGGCCAGATCAACTAATTCTTGAGCTAATACGACATCAATCTCCTTGCCCTGATATTCTAGATCAACCCAAAAGTGAACTCCCACCAAACGATCCATGTTATCATTCTCTTTTCGAGAAGGCCAGAAGTAGTTTCTTGCTGTAAATTTATCAATAAACGAAAACCAACCAACAACTTTCCCATCTTCAGTTTCTGCTACTAATACTCCACCCTTCTTATCTGTCCAAAGCTCTTGAAAAAACTGAGCACCGATATCCTTTACATTCAAGCCTAAGGCATACTTTTCATTATAATTGGTATAATAATCTTCTCTTTCAAGCAAACGCATAATAATCATTTTCAATACCTCCTACTCTTTATTTTTTCTTTACCTCAAGGGTCATTCATCAAAACTAAACCACAGTACTTTTTCAATTTCTACAAAAACCCTCATTTCCCTTCCTATCACAAATAGTTGCTATGAAATCTTTCCCTCTTATACATAAAAAAAGCGCTATGTAGTTCTCTTTTTTTGTTCGAGAATTACCAGCGCGACTTATAGTTAAGAATTAAGAGTTAAGAGTTAAGAATTAAAGAGCAAAAAACAAGAAAGCCTACTAAATGCTCTTAATTCTTAACTCTCAACTCTTAACTCTTAACTCTTAACTCTTAACTCTTAACTCTTAATTCTCAACTCTTAACTCTTAATTCTCAACTCTTAACTAAAATCTCGCATTGCCCGGGGTTCTTGGGAAAGCAATGACGTCGCGAATATTTGAAAGACCAGACATATACATCAAAATTCGCTCAAAGCCCATGCCAAACCCACTATGAGGAATAGTACCCCAACGACGAATATCAACATACCAATCCATATCCTCAGGCTCAATATCAGAATCTTTCATTCTCTGAATCAATACATCTAAACGCTCTTCACGCTGTGCGCCACCAATAATTTCTCCAATCTGAGGAACCAATACATCAACAGCGCGAACTGTCTTATCATCATCATTCAATCTCATATAGAATGCTTTGATATCTTTCGGATAATCAGTTACCATCATAGGACGCTTAAAGTGTTCTTCAGTCAGATAGCGTTCATGTTCAGATTGCAAGTCAATTCCCCATTTTACTGGAAAGTCGAATTTACGATCTGTTTTTTCTAAGATTTCTATTGCTTCTGTATAAGTAACCACTCCAAATTCAGAATTAATAATATCTTCTAATGTCTGAATCCGAGTATGAGTTTTATCAACCCATTTATTGAAAAACTCCATCTCTTCTTTACAGTTATCTAAAGCATATTGACAAAGATATTTAAAAAACTCTTCGATAACTTTTAAGTTCTCGTCTAAATCACAAAAAGCCATCTCTGGTTCGATCATCCAGAATTCTGATAAATGACGGGATGTATTGGAGTTTTCTGCTCTAAAAGTTGGAGCAAAGGTATAAACATCACCTATAGCAGTAGCTAAAAGTTCAGCTTCCAACTGACCAGAAACAGTTAAGGCAGTTTCTTGACCAAAGAAATCCAGATCACAATTCACTTGTCCGTCAGCCTTTGGCAGATTATTTAAGTCAAGAGTTGTTACTCTAAACATTTCACCTGCTCCCTCACAGTCACTAGCAGTGATGATAGGAGTATGAGCATAGTAGAAACCTTTATCCTGGAAAAATTTATGAACTCCATAAGCCATCTTACTTCTAAAACGATTAACAACACCAAAAGTGTTGGTACGAGCGCGAATATGAGCAATTTCACGTAAAAATTCAAAACTGTGACGCTTCTTTTGCAACGGATAGTCATCTGGACAATCACCGATAATCTCTAAAGTCTCTACCTGTAACTCTACTGACTGCTTACCCCCTTGGGATTCTACCAAGTTTCCAACAGCTTTAATACTTGTCCCTGTATTGATCTCAACTAAAATAGGGAAATTTTGTGGTTCCATAACCAATTGTAAATTCGCTATGGTACTTCCATCGTTCACTTCCATAAATGCAACATTCTTAGATACCCTCTTTGTTCGTACCCAACCGAGAATAATAACATTCTCCTGAGCTTCTGCTTTCGCAAGAGCATCTCTTACTTTTGTTCGTTCAAAATAATGCATAACTATGTAAGCCTCCTTTTGGCTGGTTTTTCTCTCAAAATTCGATTCTTATCCATTTATTATACCATATTTTCAAGATGTGTGAAGGGGGATTATAAATAAAAAGAATCAGACTTTTTAATCTAATTCTTTTTATTTTCCATATTTTATTTCCCACTTAAAGTCGAAATAATAACTGCGTTATTATTTCTTAAGTTTAACGACTTCAGAAGGGAATCGAAACCCCCACTAAAGTTTTGACATTATTCAAATTCTTCCACCCCCACCGATAGAGGTGGGGGACTTCCCC
Source organism: Halanaerobiales bacterium (assembly GCA_030627905.1). GTDB lineage: Bacteria > Bacillota > Halanaerobiia > DY22613 > DY22613 > JAGMES01. Next base: position 63,834 of record DAOVRZ010000012.1, on the reverse strand, counting down.
TTCTGAAATGTCGTTAAATAATCAACAAAGTACTTAAAACTAAAATCCTCACCACAGATATTTTTAACCTTCTCCTGCCAGGTTAGCATTTCACCTGGTTTTAGATATTCTTCACGTAGTCTTTCAAAAATCTCCTTCTCTCCATACATTCCCTCAAATCCTAACTTAGATTTAAACATCTCTTTAATCCCATCAGCATAAATATAACTTTGCATATAAACAGGATGTGTAATGAAAACCATTTCAGCAAAGGGATGATATATTTTTTCATACTTTCCAAAGACTAGTTGATACATTTCCACTGCTAATTTCTCCACGTCTACATCTGGATCCTCATAGATTTCATGTTCAACGAGACTCAAATAAAAATATATTTTCATTATGCTTAAAGCACACCAACGTTGTAATTCTATAAATTCTTCAGCCTTTTCTTCACTTATATCAAAATTTTGCAAAAACCATTCTTTTTGTCTAGAAATTGTACAAAAGACTTCAGCTATCGCTTCAGTTGAAATGATATCTATGAATTGATACATTTCAAAATATTCATCAGAAGCAAAATAACTATATAAAGCATGACCAAACTCATGAAATGCTGTAGCATAAAGTGACCAATTTTCCCGTGGATTTAAAACAACTCTTATATCCTTAGGTGATATAGGAAGGCAAAAACCTCCAAAAGGAATTGAAACCATCTCGAATTTCACAGAAATATCTTCTGGTTGATACCCCCAGTGCAAAATAGAGTCATTAATTGTTGGAATAATATTTTCCTGAATTGATGCTTTTGGATTAAGATCATTACTATTAAGTATAAGATAAAGGAGATCATAAAAACATATTTCATCCCACCCATTGATTTTTTTAAAAGTAGTTTCCCATCTATTAGAAACCTCTTTTGTCTTTTCAATAATTGTGAGACATTCTTTTTTATATTGCTCCCAATCCAAACCACTAGTTGTAAACTTAAAATCATAAAAGTTATCATAACCTTCTCTTTGAGCGATCTCATTTCTCTTTTTAATCAGTTGACGAACTTTAGGAGATACCTCTTTTGCAAATGCATCGGTTATAAACCTTAGATTTTTTCTAACTTCACGATTCGGATTTTCCATCAAACTCTTATTTATCATTCCAAAGTCATAAGTTTCTCCATTAAATTCAAAAGTTTTTTGAAGATACATACCCTGTAATTCCTGAATAATAGAAGTAAGCTCTGGATCATTATTAATTTTTTCATTTGAAAGTGTTTGCACCATCAACTGTAACCTTCTTTTCCAGTTCGGATCATCAATATGATCTTTCCAATAATTCAGTTTATCAATAAACCCTAGCTGATTAGCTATACCTGGTATAACTCCCATCAGCTCACCTAATTCTGAACTTTGCGTACCTTTCGTGTACATCTCATATTCTAATTCACCCAGTTTCTTCATCAAACCCCAGAACTTTTGAATCTCTTCTTCGTAAGCAACCTTCCACTCAGCTTCATCTTGAATCATCATTAACCGATCCACATCAAATCTTAATTCCATCATTTCCCCTCCTGTTAAAGTCGATTTAATAACTACATTATTACATCTTTAGTTTAATCGTAAATTATGTTACTTTATTTATAATTCGTTATTTATGTTATTTATACCTTCATAAAAAATAGACCAATCAACTCAAAGAACTGATTAGTCTGAAAAAGATATTTGCTTAATCTTCTCTCACATCCAATTTTCCAATCACCACCATAACCCCAACAGCTAAAAAAGTCATAATCAACACAAGCTGATTTGCCAGACCATATTCCCCTGATAAAACAGCCTGGTAAATCGCTAAAGACATCGTTTGTGTCTTTCCTGGAATATTACCAATCAACATTAAAGTCGTCCCAAACTCTCCTAAAGCCCTTGCAAAGCTCAAAGCAATCCCCGCAATAAGACTTTTACTAATCAAAGGCAATGTAATCTTTGAAAAAATTTGATAATTTGTTGCTCCATCCATTTTTGCTGCATCCTCAACATCTTTATCAAGAGAAGCTAATGCAGGCCGGACAGCATTGATAAACAAAGGTAATGAAACTACCACAGCAGCTAAAATACCACCTGTCCAATGAAAAACTAAACGAATTCCAAATAATCTTTCCAACCAAAACCCGATCCATCCTCTTCTGCCGAAAAGTAATAGAAGATAATATCCGAGAACAGAAGGAGGTATCACCAGTGGCAAATTGATCAATATTTCAGCCAATCTTTTTCCCACAAACTCCTTACGTGTTACAATCCAGCTAATCCATAGACCCAAAACTATTATTAATATTATTGAGATTAGTGCAATTTTAAATGATAAATAAATTGGAAACAAAATTTCGTTCATATTACAAACACTCCTATTGGCCTTTTTCAAATCCATATCTAGCTAAAATAGTTTGTCCTACATCTGATAAAACCCATTCTGTAAATTTTGCAGCTAAACCTATATTCTCACTTCCCTTAGTTATTCCAATTGGATACAAAATAGCATTATGTGATTTTTCTGGTATAGTATAAAGAACTTTCACCTGTTCAGAGATTGCCGCATCTGTAGCATAGACAAAACCCAAACCTACTTCTCCGCGTTCTACATATTGTAATACCTGACGAACATTATTCCCATAGATTAATTTACTCTGCAGACTTTCCCACAAATCTAGATTATTTATAGCATCAGCAGAATATTGCCCAACTGGAGTAGTCTGTGGATCACCAAGTCCAATCTCATCAATCTCTTCTTGTAAAAAATCTTTTAAATCATTCAACTTTAACTGACTATCTTTCGGGCCAATCACTACCAATCTATTTTTCGCAAAATAATTTGTCGGATTTGCCATAAATCCTTTTTCAGTTAGTGCATTCATCTGCTTAATCCCAGCAGAAGCAAATATATCAGCAGGAGCACCTTGTTCAATTTGAATCTGTAACTTTCCTGATGATGCAAAATTTATATAGATATTAACTTCAGGATTTTGCAGTTCAAATTTTTCTTTGAGTTCTAAAAAAGCATCACTTAAACTAGAGGCTGCAAAAATGACTAATTCGCCTTTAGATTCTTTTGCTTTCATTGATTCAGACCATATACCCCACAAACTTAGTATGAGTACAATTATGCCTAAAAAAAACAACAATTTTTTCATCGATTTTTCCTCCATCTAAAAATTATTTTCTTGGTTTAGAGCACTTTCATAACATAGTAGATGCGCTATGTTTCTAAATGTATAACGCTATCTCAGAACAAACGTTATATTTTGAAGAGTATAACGTTTGTAATAATTATATCACATTAAGTTGTTTTAGACAATCTAATTTACTCTTAAACAGTGCCTAATTTTTCTTTATAAATGATGCAAACCATTTTTCGCTCAATTCTTGAAGTTTATCAGATGCTTCATTATAAAAACTCATGTATGCTTTAATCAATTGTTGAGCTTTAGAGGTTAATTGTGAACCTCCACCACTTTTACCACCGACATGTTTTTCTAATAGAGAAAAACCTAAAGACTTTTCAAGCCTATCAATTAGTTTCCAAGCTTGACTATATGACATATTAATCTCTGCTGCAGCTTTACGAAGTGAACCAGTTCGCTCCACTCTTTGAAGAAGATCACATGGGCCAATCCCAAAAAGCTTTTCATGCTCTTCTTCAAGCCATAGTTTAAAATTAAGTTTCATAATTACCCCACCTTTTCCCAATCCACCCTCAATATCAATCCCAGGAACGTTGATAATTTTGCTCTAACTTCTTTAAAATACTTTCCTCCAAATCTATTCCACTAAGATAACTTAATTGTAGAAGATATAACGCAACATCAGCTAATTCTCCTGCTAAAGCCTCAGGGTTTTTAGACTCCTCACCCCACTGAAAATGTTCTAAAACTTCGCTAGCTTCTAAAGCCAAAGAAATAGCTATATTTTTTTGAGTCTGAGGTTTAGTTGATTTGGCATCATACCACCCCTTGGATTTCACAAACTCATTCATCTTCTCCATCAAATCTTTTATCTCCACCTTTTCTTCATATCCTTTCATTTGCGACGTTTTTTAAAATTGCTCGTAATTTGTTGACGTTTTTTATGCTTATTACTTACAATTTTTTTTCCCTTTTTAGGTGATCTCATTGCTCGTTTTTCAACAGATAATACATAATAACCATTAATCTCTTCTACTTTCACTCCACCAAAAATAGATTTAAGTTTATTTTTGTACCAATCTAAGCGTTTAACCACCATAACCATCTTACCACCCAACGAGAGTTTAGTAAATCCATCTTCAATAAATCCTTTAGGAATCGAAAAATCCTCATGATAAGGTGGATTGCTTAAGATTAAAGTAAAATTATCCTCGTAGACTTCTTTCAAACCATCACTGACAAAGATAGGTACTTCAACTTCATTTCGTTCTGCATTCATTCGAGCAAATTTTACTGCTTCAAGGTCAATATCAACCATCCTAACCCGATCAGAACCAATCAAACGTGCTGCTAATATTCCAACAACCCCATAACCACACCCCACATCTAATACCTGATCCTCTGAATGAAATTCGACTGTTGAAAGCATTGCCAGAGTTCCCTGATCAATCTGATTTGGTGAAAAAAGCTTTTCTGAAGTTTCAAAAGAAAGTGCTACTCCTTTTATATTAATATCTACTGCCATGAATATTCCTCCTAAACGTATCATTTTCTTAAAATCAAAGATTGAAAATGGAGCTTTCCTTCAACTGGCATCGATTTAAAATAAATCAGATCAAAATATTCAGTAACTACTTCTTTCAAATGATCATCAGTATAGAATGAGAAAAATCTAGGTGGCTCATAGTAATCATCATCCCAAACCACCTCTGAATCTTCTCCTCCATATACTCCCAAATAGAATAAACCATCCTTTTTTAAGATAGCATAAATTTTTTGCAGAACAGTTTTCAAACATGTTTTAGAAGCATGAAGTAAACAATTTAAAGCCCAGATCGCATCATAGCTTTCATTTAAAAACTTCAGCTTATAAAAATCCATCACATATGCTCGTAACTCTTTTTCACGGCATAATTTAACCATTTCGGGTGAAATATCTGTACAGATAACTCTCAAACCATTATCTTGAAAGAATTTTCCATCTCGACCTGGCCCAGCTCCTATCTCCAGAATAGTTTTCTTAGCTTCCTTTTGCAACATCTTTAGAAAATATTCTCGTTCTTCCAATTTCCAAGCTTGAAGAGGACTTTGATCTCTTTCTTTCGCATAGCGATCATAAGTTTTTGTAAGATTTGCTTTCAATTCATAATCCATCATATTATCACCCCATAATTCCTTATTTCTTATTCAAATACCGATTGGTTACAATTAGTTCTGCAGATTTAATTAAACTCTCCAAATTATTTATATCTGTACCGCCACCTTGAGCAGATTTGGCATTTCCACCACCACTACCATTAATTAATCCAATTACTTCTTTTAAAAGATCATTCATATTTATGTTTAAGTCATCTGAACGGCTAAAAATCACCTGTGCTTTTTCTCCCTGAACAGCAAAGAAAACCATTACTTTATCTTTATTAATCACTTTATTGGCTAAGTGTTTGGCTTCACCTATATTTTTATCTGTGAAAATATCGCTTACAATGCGGACCCCCTGTATTTCTTTTGCATTATTATAATATTCTTCTGACTCATAAAATTGTACTTTACCTTTTAAATTCCCTACCTCTTTCCTTAAAATTTTGGCCTCTTTATAAATACGTTGTACCCCTTCTAGCACTTCTTTATCCTTCATAGTAAATTGATTTGCCATCTGATTTATATAACTATTTTTCCATTGATAATCTGTTAATGCCCTTAAACCACAGACAAATTCAACTCGGATATTATCACGCTTTTTCTCCCATTTACGAATTTTGATCATGCCAATTTCACCTGTTACCTGGGGGTGTGTTCCTCCACATGGAGAATAATCTTCTCCTTCAATCTCGACAATACGAATATTCTCTTCTACAGAAGGCTGCTTTCGCAATGGGATATTTACAAGTTGGTCAGGTTCAACAATATAAGCCTTTATCGGTAAATTACGATAGATCAATTCATTTGCTGCTAACTCTATCTTTTCTGCCATCTCTAAAGTCAATTCATCTAAAGTCACATCAATAGTAACATACTCATCACCCAAATGAAACCCTACTGTTTCTGCATCATATAATTTTTCAAAGCAAGCAGATAAAAGATGTTGACCAGCATGTTGTTGCATGAAGTCAAACCTTCGAGACCAGTCAATCACACATTCTACTTTTGTATCACCAATAGGTTTTTCTACTATATGTATAATTTCATCACTAGCAATTACATCTATAACCTTCACTCCAGCTATAGTTCCCATATCATTTGGTTGTCCACCTGAGGTTGGGTAAAAGTAAGTTTCATTTAAGACTACTCCATGACGGCCATCTTCTAATTTTTCTTCTCTACTTATTATGGTATTAAACTTTGTTACATAAGAATTTTCATAGTATTTTTTCATTTTATTAATTTTCCTCCTGAAATGTCGTTAAATTCGTCCTTTTCGAGTAAGGTTCAGACCATGTAAATAAATCTCAGGTACACTATAACGACTTTGATCTTTTTTCCCACGCTGATATTCTTTAAGAACCCCAATTTCAATAAGCTCTTTAAGTAGGGTTCTTGATGAAATTTTTTCATCTGACGATAATTCATTACTAATTTGATCAAAAGCAGACAATAGATTGTTTTCATCTATTGGAACTGATCTATCGATTTTGTCAGCCAACAAAGACAGATATGGTTTATATTCTTTATTTTCTTCAAACAGTTCTTCTACTGCAAGTTTAGAAACTCCACGATCTCTATCTGTTAAAGCTTCTTCAAAGGATTTCGCTGAGATTAGTCTTTCACTATTCGGATTCACTTTTTTAAATTCTTTTTCAGCTGCTATAATCAATAAATTAACTATCCGTCTCGGAGTTATTTTATTATTTGCATCACTCAATCTTTTTCTAATCCAAAGAAAAACTTTGCCTGCTTTATCACCACTAGACATTCTGGTACCAAAAATTGTATTAACAGCTTTCTCCAACTCAGCTTCATTATCTGTAATAAAATAACCAAGTTTCTCTTCATATTTTGTATCAAGCACTCCATCAAGTAATACTCTACATTCTTTAAAGTTAGAAATTAAGTATTTAAACATAACTTTTAAAACATCTTTATATTCCCAACTCAAAATCATTCTATAATCTTCCAAATGTCCTTTGTTTGTCATCTCAACTTCATTCCTAAAAATATCATTTCTTAAAAATATTTTACTCCTGACATTGTCATAAAGTGTAGCATATTTGTACCACATACTCAACAAACCAGTAATTATTGGCCCTCTCATTGAACGTTGTTCTGTTATTTCTTTATCTAATTCATCATATATAAAATAAATTTTTTTCCCTCTATCTAACAAGATAGTATTCAATACTTTCATTCGATCCCTCACTTCAAAAACAATTTCCATAGTATATTCTTCAGTGAGATATTTATATACATCAGAAATTCTTTTAAACTTAACTTCAGTTATGTACTCTTGATTGTACATAACTTTTTCTAACTGATATAAAAGAATAAATTCCCACATCAACACATATTTTTCGTAATTCGTTTTATACTCTTTATACATTTCCTGAAAAAATTCCTGAGGAGGTTGAATATCTTCAGAATCTGGTTTACCAAATCCTTTTTCTAGAGAAACCGAGTCAAAATTCCAATCATTTTCTGGTTTTATGATATTTTTAGAGATCAAATATTTCCTAAAATCTATGATAGTATCTTTATGATTCATTAGTGAAAACAATGCAGTTTTGCCCTCACCTTTATCTCCTGTTATGAAGAAAATATCATCCTGAAATAAAAATTTGAATTCTTCTCTAAATAAAAATCTATTTGTAAAATCTCCTTCTGTCTGAAAAACCTTTGCAGCATCAACTTTTAAATTTTCTATATTATTTAGAATAACACTCTTAGTAGAGAATGTTTCTCTTAAATCAGACTCATCCTTTTCCTCTATCTCTGTATTTGATAATCGTTCTTTAATTTGTTGATAAATGAGATTGACTGAAGAATAAGTATTGTTTTTAACTATATCAAATAGTTTTGTTTTTGTTTCATCCGCGAATACTAAGTCAGGATGATATTCCATCTTTTCTATTCCCATATAATCTTCCAAATCTGCAATATCTACAATACCTTCTTCCAAACAAGATACTGTATTAAACAGATTAATTTTAAATCGTTCTAGCACTTCTTCATCCAATCCATCATCAGGACGAACCCTTAATTGACTATTTATTGCAATAATATTTCGGCCATAAATCAAAGGTAAGATAATTTGCATACCTTGATTATTTTGATCATCTTCGCCAAAGAGCATCAAAATTATATCCGAATAACCTTTAGTACCTAATCCCCCAATCTCAGTGATACCAGTTCTGGAATCAATAAAAATTAAATCTGGCTTGTAACGCGAATCTATTTCTTTTAATAACTGGGTTAAAGTGTTTTCCTTAGAACGTATAAAAGTATTAAAATTTACTCTCGTTATTTTTTGAATATAATTTTGATTTAGCAAATTTTCACTTTCAATTAATCCAGCTGGAAAAACTCTTAGCTCACCTTTTATCTCTGGTTTATTTAATCTGATATTATATTGATCTATATCTAACTTTTCTTTTAAAATTGGTTTCTCTACTAAATAATCAACAATTCCTTTTCGCTCCATTACTCTCTTTTTATTAAAAAATTTTGGAAGCAACCCAGGAGCTTCCAAATCGAAATCAATGGCAACAACACGTTTACCTTCCAGTGCTGCTTTCAATGCTAAGAGAGCGACTAATGTTGTTCTCCCTATTCCACCTTTATATGAATAACCAGTAATAACTTTTGCATCCAAGTCAGGCTTCATATCTTCCATCTGGTCTTCATCAAACCAACTTGTATATTGAAGATGTCTTTCTATTAACCAGGCAGGTTCTCTTTTTTCTTTATACTTTTCATAATTTTTAAGAATAAAATCTCCAAAAAAATCTAGATCCTTTTCATGTTGAATATAAATTTCATCAAGAAAATCATTCAAAGTTACTCTATCGTTAGAAATTATAGAAATTCGAGTTGATTCTTCTGAAAGTTTTTCTTGAATGAAAGTCTCAATTTCTACATGATCAAAATCTTCTTTATGAGGAGTTAAAAACAAAGATATTCTACCTTCTGCATCTCGAATAACTATGATTTTATCTAGCGCTAATTGTTCTTTGATTTTCTCAACTTCATTATAAATTAAGCGAGGTGCATTTATAAAATCAATTTTTTTCGAACTTTTATATACATTAGTTGCCATCTTAAGATATTCCTGAGCCATAAGTTTCCTCCTTTATTAAGTATGGCAGATTCTTTAAAATAAAATCCAATTAACTAATGTATTCGTCTTACACTAAAAAAAACCTGCAAACTTCTATTGATTTCCTTTCCATGAATGATAGTACAACTTATAACCTTAAAAAATAAAACAGCCTTTATCAGACTGTCTTTTAATCAACGATTATTAGTTTATCAATTGAACTGTGATGGAAAATATCGTAGTCAATTCTATGAAAAATTTCATGGGCTTGTTTTAAAAGCTCTTTATCATCTTTCTCTAAACCTTCTATTACTAGCTCAAATCCTGAACGAAATTCATGGAAAAGTGGATCAACTTCCATCCCTTGAGGATATAAATATGATATCATCTCCTCTTCCAATTCATAACGAAAATATAACTGTTCCATTTCCTCTTTCATTTGATCTTCTGAGAGAACAGTACCCCAATTCTCTCCACAAAGAAAGCCATTCAAATAATCATGACTAAATCGAGCAATTTGTTCTAAATTTAAAAGAGAATTCTTCAAGGGACTTCTCCCAAAAAACGAACTTTTACTGATTTCATATCCAATGCTCCCTTGAGTTTTAAAAAGTTGAAAACTTCCACCCATCACAATCATCATCAGGATTAAAATCATAATTTCCCGATATTTTTTCATCGTTTTTACCTCCTGGGTTATTAGAGAACAGACACGTTCCTCAAACTATTATAACCCAGTTAAACCTTTATTAATCATTAAATGATTAGCCCACAAAAAGTATTTTAGTCGCACTCCCGTACCATATATAGTACTGAAAACGCCTATTCAGAACTATATATGGTACGGGAGCTTTTGTGCGACTACTTTTTGTGAGTTAATCATTAAATGACTTCTACTCTTTTCATTCTACGAATCGTCAACCACTGTAAAATTCCCATAACGTTTCACTAAATTTTTCACTTCCAGCATAGTTTACACATCCTTTTCATTTCCAGTGTCTCTACCACAGATAAAGAACGAAATTGGGCCAAAGAATTGAAATAAAATAATTATTAAAGCCCAACCCCATTTAGGCAAAAAACTTACACTTATCGCTTTAATTAGCGCTCTTAAAGCAGTAATAATCAAAAATTCTCTCCCCTTTTCCTGTCATCCAAAAACACCCACGTACCCTGAGTAACTAAAACTATTGCTAGAGGTATAATTAAGTATAGGTTCATTTCGTTTTAAAAATTTTTAAAAAAAATCTCACTCATGATATCAGAGTGAGATTAAAAATAAATTATTGTATTTGAATTAGATATCCTATGTCAAGATCACTATCAATCGAAGGTAAAATGAGTATTTTACGATGATCTGGTGACCAAATCATTCGCTTATATTCAAATCTGAATTTATAGAGTATTTCATTCTTATTTAAATCAAGCAATTCCAAAGAGTCTCTTTCTACCAATGCTAGATTCTCCTCTTCAGCCAAACTGACACTTCTAACATTTTCAAAAGTCCATTCTTGACTACTTTCACCTGTGCGAAGGTCCACTTCTCGAATTTTCCCCTCTTCACTGAAAAAATGATAATATCCTTTCTCTCCATCTAAGCTAAAACCATCAAAAATCAAAAATTGTCCATCTTCAGAATCAACAAGAGGAATAAATTCCCCATCAATATTTGCTCGATATAGGGATGCTCGATATCCAGCACTCCGATATTTCTTTTCCCCGGTCTTGGAAGCACTAAATCTAAGAATAAAGATAAGTTGATCTTTACCATCTACATTTTTCCACGCTAATGGTTCACTTAAAAAATTCTCAACATTTTTGAACTGAAAAGATTGAATTTCTCCACTCATTCGATCATAGATAAAATACTCTGAAAAACATCCATCCAGACGACTATATAGAAGATAACGACCATTGGGTGAACAAAGATGAATTCTTAGTTCTGGATCGGGATCTATAACTGCTAAAGATTTACTATCTCCTAATTTTGCATATTGTAAACCATTCTCATTAGAAAAAGCAAACCATTCACCTTTTGAGTCGGTCAAACTACTCCAAACATGTGGAAAAATTACTTTCCATACACCCATTTCTGGTTGATATCTAATCAGTTTGTCGCCTAACAGTCCAACCACCCATCCATCTTCGTTCCACTGTAAAGGTAAAAATTTGGGTGGAAGGTTTACTTTGACAACCTGAAATTTAGCATCTGGAGCGGCATATACTCTAAAACCAATAAACCCAAAAAAACTTATAAAAAGGAGTAAAATCAAAAAAATTATTCCATATTTGTTCCACATTTTACCTCATCAACTCCCAATTCACAACGTTAATAACTTAATTATATTTTATATAATTCACTATTTTTAATCAAGTTCCTGCAAAAAACAACGAATTTCATTTAATTATAATCTTCCAAAAGAATAAAATCACCTATCAGGTCAAATTCGGGGCAAGGTAGATATAGAAATTTTTTCTTTATAAATTTTTTCTTTTAGAAAAATTTTTTTACATCTACCTTGCCCCAATATTTTATAACTCTATTTTGTCTTCACATAAACAACATTATCTATATCTGGTTTTACTAAAGATAGTACCTTTAGACTATCTTCATTAATAATAATATCTGTTTCTTCTAAAATAGTAATTGGCATTTTTGAGATATCTTCACCTTCCAAAACACGAGCAGCCAGTTCTCCAGTTTTATATCCTAGTTTGTAATAGTCAATTCCTTGAGTAGCTAAAGCTCCTAATTCTACAGAACCTTTGTCAGAAGCGATAATTGGTATCTTCTTCTCTAAAGTTTTTTGAAGAATAATCGGCATAGAAGATACTACTAAATTATCTGTTGTAGTATATAGAACATCTATTTTTTTAACTAAACTAGAGATTGCCAGATTTACTTCATTCGTACTAGTAATTCCTACAGCAATAATTTCATACCCATAACTTTTAGATTCTTCTTTTAATTGGTCAACTTGAATTTCGGAATTTACTTCACTAGTGTTATACAAAACCCCAATCTTTTTTGCATCTGGAACAAGACGTTGAATTAAATCCAATTGTTTTAATATACCTTCAATACTTAATCTCTTTTTTTCTTCTTCATTTGCATCAAACAAAATCTTTCCTTTGTGAAGCATAATCAAACGATTTCCGTATTTAAGTGCATGATTTAAGTTATGAGTGACCATTAAAGTTGTAAGCAAGAGATAAATTTTCTCTAACAGTCATCGATGGACAAGTTCCAAGGGAAGGATTTTGAAAAACTCTACCAATAATCTGTGTTCTTTTATGTTCTGGTAAAAAAGTTATATTTTCATCTCCTAAGAAAATCTCTCCAGAACTTTCTTTTGTAAGTCCTGAAATAATATTTAGTAATGTAGACTTTCCAGTACCGTTGCTCCCTATAATACTAATAAAATCCCCTTTCTGAATTTCTAAACATAGATTTGTAAATAATATATTATCGTTTCCATAGGGATTAGGAAATCTCTTTGACAGTCTTTGAATTCTCAACATGTAAGCACCTCCTTATACTGAAATTTTTTCTTTTATCCATAGGGTTTTTAAAATGACCCAAACTTAAAAACAGAATAATAACAAAAGATGTAATAAGTTTCAAGTCAGTTGTAGATAAACCTAAATTAATCGAATATAAAATTCCCATAACCAGGATTCCTAGAATCAAACTTTGTGTAACTACTCCATTAATAACTTCCATATTTAATCTCCTTTCATATAAAAATAAAAAACCACATATTTTTCCATGTAGCAATAATAAAAATAGCCACATAGTCAATCTATGTGGCTTCTTGGTATAAGAATGAAAACTTTTCTCATAATTATAACACTAAAAAATGAGTATGTCAATAAAATTTTTATAAAAAACACCGTATTAGAACTTTCACATTACTAATACGGTGTTTTTTATAAAGTACTTTTAGTTTACGTGGTTATTTATAAATTATTTACAAACAATTCTTCCTTCTACCTTTGGTTCTACAAAACTATATTCTTTCAAATAACTAACCATCAGATCACGTAAGTATAAACCAGACTCATAAACAATACTTCCCTCTTTAAACATTGAGTATCCATCCCCACCTGCAGCAACAAAATCATTAGTAGCTACTTGATAGGTTTGATTCAAATCTAATTCAGCATAATTAACCATGACATCTACTACCCTTTCTCCAGTAGCTTTTGCAGGATCAAAAGTATAAGTCATACCAGAAACGTGAAGAAAACCTCCATTTTGCTCTGGATATTTCCGTACAGCATGCTCAAGAGCAGCTTTAATTTGAGCACCAGTCAGTTCTAAAACAACAAGAGTGTTATCAAATGGAAGAACAGTATAGATATCATTAATAGTAATATCACCTTTAGCGATAGAAGCGCGAATTCCTCCACCATTTGTCATTACTAAATCTGCATCACAGTTAGCTAACATAATATCTGTAATTAAATTACCCATGTTGGTCTCTTCTGTACGTACATTAGCACGGTCTCCAATTAAATCTACAATGCTAGCGCCTACAATTTCACCCATAACATTAAGTAATTTATTTTCAAAAGTCTTTACAATTGCATTTACGATAGGTTCTTTAGGTATTGTATAAACAACAGGAATTAATTCTCCATTATAATCAACAATTTTTCCATCTTCAATAATTAAATTAACACGTCCTAAATTCTTTGTGTACTCACCAGTTTGAGCTATAATAACATTGTTAACCAGTTCAGGCTTAGCTATTGCAGTATGACTATGACCACCAATAATAACATCAATTCCTGAAACTGATTCAGCAAGAACCTTATCCTTTGAATATCCCAAATGACTTAAAACAATCACAAAATCAACGCTAGATTTTAAACTGTCAACTAAACTTTTTGTAGTAACAATAGGATCCAAAAAATCTAGCCCTACAACATTTGCTGGATGAGTCATAATTACGGTTTCTGGTGCAGATAAACCAACGATTGCAAAACGATATCCATCTCTTTCTAAAATTGTATATTTAGCAAACAATGAAGTCCCATCTTTTTCAACATTCGCTGAAACAACTTTGAATTTTGCAAATTTAACTAAGTCTTCGAGATGTTTATAACCATAGTTAAAATCATGATTTCCTGGAACCATAGCATCATATCCAATATAATTAAGAAGTTGAATCATGTCTATACCTTCGGTAAAGTTAACAAGATTTGTTCCATGTACAGTATCCCCTGCATCTAAAAGAATGACATTTTCCTCAAAAGTACATATATCCCTAATCAAAGTAGCAATTCTTGCAAAACCACCAATCTCATTCTCTTCACCACGTGGGACAAAACCTGCAAGCCGGCCATGCATATCATTCGTATGTAGAATAGTCACCTTTGTTTCTGCGGCGAAAGCCACCATAGACATAGCCATGATTAGAACTAAAACAAACACTGAAACTCTTTTAAAATTCATATTTTTACCTCCTCATAAAATTTTTATTAGTACCTCATTTTATTCTTCTTTTTAAGATGAAATCCTTCAAATTTTAATAAAAAAAATCCTGCTTAGGAATATTATTCCTCTAGCAGAATTTTTATCTTTATCTTTTGAGTTAAGACCCCCACTTCTATAAGTGGTGGGAATTGTTTTTAATCTTCAGTAGGGGTAGAATCCCCTACTGAAGCCCCGATGTTCAGCTTTAGCTGGACGAGTTCACTCAGCTGTTAATCTTTCTAACTCCTCTACCCTTTCTTTAAATATCTTAAGTGCCTGTGCAATTGGCTCAGGGTTTTCCATATCGACTCCAGCTTTTTTCAAAGTTTGAATTGGATAATCAGAATTTCCTGCACTTAAGAAATCTAAATACCGTTTTAACGCTGGTTGACCTTCTTCCAAAATCTGATCTGCAAGAGATGCTGCCGCAGAAAAGCCAGTAGCATATTTGTATACATAAAAACTATAATAGAAATGTGGAATCCGTGCCCATTCATAATCAATCTCAGAATCGACTATCATATCCGGACCATAGTATTTTACATTCAAATCACGATAAATTTTGTTCAATAATTCATGGGTCAAAACTTCTCCACTTTCAGCCTTGGCATGAATAAGCTTTTCAAATTCAGCAAACATTGTTTGACGATAAACAGTACCTCTAAATTGTTCAAGATAATTATTTAAAATAGACATCTTTATTCCTTTATCAGTTGTAGTTTTTAGCAGATGCTCAGTCAATAATGCTTCATTTAATGTAGATGCAACTTCAGCAAGGAAAATTGGATAGCTGTGATATACATATGGCTGAGTTCTATCTGATAAATAAGAATGCAAAGCATGTCCCATTTCATGAGCCAAAGTAAACATACTATCTATAGTATTGTTATAATTCATAAGAACAAAAGGATGAACGCCAAATACTCCAGCTGAATACGCTCCACTAGTCTTACCTTGGTTTTCATAAACATCTATCCAGCGAGAATCAAATCCTTTCTTGAGCAAGTCCTGATACTCTGATCCTAATGGAGCCAAACTTTTAATAATTGTCTCTTTAGCTTCTTCGTAAGGAATTTCAATATCTACATCCTTGATAACTGATAAATAAATATCATACATATGCAGTTCATCAACGCCAAGAAGTTTTTTTCTTAATTTAACATATTTGTGCATTGGTCCTAGATTGTCAGAAACTGCTTTGATCAAATTATCATATACGCTAACCGGTATATTGTCAGAGCTAAGGGCTGCCTCTAGAGTTGAATCAAATTTTCTAACCTTTGCACCAAACATATCAACTTTAATATTCTGAGCTAATGTGGTAGACAAAGTATTTTTTTGATTTATGTAGGAACTATAAAAAGCTTCAAAGGTATCTTTACGTAAACGCCGATCTTTGCTCAACATGAATTTCATATATCTACCTTTAGTAAGCTCAACTTCATTTCCTTCCTCATCTATAACGGTCGGATATTTCATATCTGCATCATCAATCATTTGAAAAATCTGCTCTGGCCCAGCACTGATCTCACCTGTCATAGCCATAATCCGTTCTTGATCAGCTGTTAAGATATGGTCACTAACTCTAGTAATATTGTCTAAGTAATGAGTATAGAGAGCAATTTTTTCATTGGTAGCCAAAAACTCCTTTAACTGTTCTTCTGGAATCGCCAAAATTTCTGGTGTGACAAATGCTGTAGCACTACTTAACTCAGTTAAAAGACTGATACTTCGATTGTATAAACTCTGATTTTCAGCTACTCGAGTATCTTGATCTTTTTTACGAGATGCATAACTATACAATAATGAACTAATCTGACTAACTTCATCTTGGTCTTGGAAACATTCCAACATTTTTTCTGCAGAATCCCCTAGATGTCCTTTGAATTTTTCTATTTCAGAAATCATACCCTTTACTTTTTGAAAATCTTTTTCCCAGGCATTCAAATCTGTATAAAGATCCTCTGTCTGCCACTTAAACTCCTCGACAATTTCACTTCTTTGTACTAATTTTCCTTTGTTTTCAGTCATTATTCAGTGGATTAAATCCACTCTCACTCCCTTCAATTTTTCTATCACTTTCTCTAACTTTGCTTTTTACTAAATTTTTTGCATTCACACACATATTTATCCTGAAAAAGTAACCTAATAAATATCTTTGACAAAAAATGATTTTTACCTTTCAATAAAGGACAATTTTTGCAAATATTTTTTGACTATCTCCTACTATAGTTTTAATAATCTGCAAGCAGCTTTCTTAACAACTTTCGGAAGGAGATTTAACTCCCACCGAAAGGTAACTCTAACAAGATAATTTACCCACACTTATAAAAGATGAGGGATTTTAGCCTTCCGAAAATGTTGTTAAAGTTACGAGCTCAATCCCGTTATCTTGAAATTGTTTAAAAGTCAGTAGATTCATTAGATCTCCCGGATGGTTGGTTTCTTCCATGTGGTAGGTTTCCACCAAATCCATCGGAAGAATAATTCTCTTCTTAATGTTTAATCTATTAAAATGTGTTTTAAGGGTTAAAACAAATTGTGACACACAAAGATCTGTACAACACCCTGTGATGATGAAGTTCTCAACATCTTCGTTTTCTCTTAGCCATTTCTGAAAGGTCGGTTCTAAATAGCCATTGGTTGAGTTCTTGTTGATTTTAATGCTTTTTTCGTCTAAATATTTCTCAAGTTCACTGATAAGAGCTGCTTCTTCTGTTCCTTCTATACAGTGTTTAGGAAACATATCAAACTCACTTGCATATGGTGGATGTGCATCGATAAAAAAGACCTTTCTCATATCCTTCAATTGATCAAGATGTTCTTCCAATCTAGGAATCATCGCTTCCACTCGTCCAGAGCAAAGCATGCCTTCCTTAACAAAACCATTGATTATGTCGACTACGATTACCGCCGTGGTTTTTGGATTCAGTTCTTTTACATAAAGTACATCATGCTCTTGGTTTAAGAATCCTTCGATTAAAGTTTCTGCTTGAGATAATAGATTTTTCTTGTTCATAAGTTCACCTTGTATAATGAAACCGTAAGATTTCACTATCCTTTCTTTTTATTTTATTTACAAATACTTTCTAAGACTTGATAACACCATTTCCATTTTCAAATACAAATCCTGCGCTTCCTCTACGCTAACCTCAAGAAAATGCAATAAATCTCCTTGTTTGCTCTGTGCCACCAGTGGTAAATCCACACTAATAATTGTCCCTATCTTCGTGTAACCTCCAGTAGTCTGGCGATCAGCCATGAGAATGATTGGCATTCCGTTTGATGAAACCTGAATTCCTCCAAAAGGTATCCCATCTGTGATTATATCACTACCATCATGATGAGTAATCTCTGACCCCTTTAAACGATATCCCATTCTATCAGAAGCAGGAGTTGCTTCATATACACTATTGAAAAAAGTGTTGATACCCTCTTCTGTAAACATATCAGACTGAGGGCCTCTTACCACCCTAATCCATTTTTTCTGCTCATACTTAGGCTGAGTAAAGAAGCATTTAGGGCGAAAGTCTTCAAGATTTAGATCAACCTGTCTTAATGATAATAAATCACCTTTTTTTAATTGACGTCCTTCAACTCCACCTATCTTACCTCTTAAATAAGTAGACCGACTTCCCATCACAAGTGGTAAGTCAAATCCTCCTAATACTGCCAAATAAGCACGACATCCAGAACGAATACTCCTAAATTCCAGAATACTTCCTCGTGTTACCTGAATACCTCGCCAATCTTTGATAGGCATACCATTAAGTTTAGGCTGCAAATCTGCACCTGTTATTGCAATAATAGTGTCAGTTTCAAACTCCAATTTTGGACCAAGAAATGTAATTTCCAAACAAGCTTCATTACGCTCATTTCCTACTAATATATTAGCAATCTGCAAACTTAAGGTATCCATAGCTCCAGCAACAACCATTCCTTCTTTCTGATGACCCCAACGACCCATATCCTGAACTGTAGTCAACAAACCCGGTTCCAAAACCCGGATTCCTTTCATCTCCAATCACCTGCTTTTACTATTTCAATGCCTTCAACTATTAAACCAGATCGAAGTTCTTTCACAAAATCTAATGCAGTAATTTCATCACCATGGACACATATCGTATCAGCTTTTATTGAGATATCTTTTCCATCAACAGTTTCCACTTTTCCCTCTTTAACCATTTTCACAACTCTCTTGACAGCCAACTTACTATCATGAATCATTGCATCTGATCGGCTACGAGGTGTAAGTGTACCATCATTTTGAAAAGTCCTATCAGCAAACACCTCCTTTGCTACCCGAACTCCTACCTTCTCTCCAGCGCGAATGAGTTCACTCCCAGCCAATCCAAAAAGAATCAATTCATCATCCAGATCAGCTACAGCCTGAGCAATCGCTTCAGCAATAATATAGTCTTTTAAAGCCCGATTATATAAAGCACCATGAGGTTTCACATGTTCTACTTTTGTTCCAAAAAGCCGAGCAAATCCTTGCAATGCCCCTATCTGATATATCATCATCTGATAAACCTCATCTGCTGAAAGTTTCATCTCTCTTCGACCAAATCCATTCAAATCGGGATAGCCAGGATGTGCACCAATTCCAACCCCAGTTTGGAAAGCAATCTTAACCGTTTCAAACATTACTCGTGGATCTCCTGCATGGAAACCACATGCGATATTTGCAGAGGTAATCAAAGACAAAATCTCTTGATCTTGGCCCAATTTATATCTACCGAAACTCTCACCCAAATCACAATTTATATCAATATACACTCTTCTCCACCTCCACTATATCTGTGTTATTTCAGACCATCCTTCACCTTCTGCAATCATGTTTTTGATTTCCAAATACTCACTTTTATCAACTGTATCAAACTTCAGATAGTCTCCTGCTTTAAGTAAAACAAGTTCATCCCGTTTAGGGTCATATAATTTCACTGGAGTATGACCAATAATTTGCCATCCTCCTGGAGCATCAATCGAATAGATTCCCGTTTGTTTTCCACCAATTCCAACTGATCCTCCAGAAATCTTCTTACGTGGATTTGTCAATCTTGGAGTAGCTAATTCGTCTGGAAGCCCACCTAGATAAGGAAAACCTGGAGTGAATCCGATCATATAAACCAGGTATGACCTGGAAGTATGTAACTTAATAACTTCATCAACTGTCATCTGATGATATTCTGCTACATACGTTAAATCTGGCCCACCTTCACCTCCATACAAAACTGGTATCTTTACAAGACGTGCTGGAGGTAATTCAACATTATTTAATTTTTTATACACTCCCTCTAATCGTTGCACTAATTCATAATAACGAAATTTTGTAGGATTATAGTAGATGCTGATCGCAGTGTAAGTTGGAACCATTTCCACAATCCCTTTAATCTTTTCTTGATCTAATGCCAACATAAAAGCTCGAATCATCTGATTTACTTCTGGAGAGATTACCTGTGAAAAAAGAATTTGAATCCCCAAATCTCCCAAAGGTTGAAATTGTAATTCCATCCGAATCACCTCTCTAAATCTGCTTGTAGATTATTTAAACCGCGAATTTAAATACACACCCATGATAATCATTCCTGCAGTTAAAATTTTTAATCCACTGATTAGTTCATTTAATACTAAATAGGAAAGTGCCATTGAAAAAACTGGTACAAGATTTATGTATACAGCTGTACGACTTGCTCCAATCTGTTGAATAGATGTTAATTGAATCAAATAACCCAATACAGAAGGGAACACAGCCATATAAAGCACAGCTGCCCATCCCTTGAAAGTAATTTCAGGTAGTTGCATCCATATTTTTTCCCAAATCATAAAAGGAATTAACATCACAAGACAGACAAGAAAAATATAAGCGGTTAATTTCAATGGAGTAACCTGGCTCATAACCTTTTTACTCATAATTGAATATACTGCCCAACATATTACAGCTAAGAGCATAATTATGTCTCCATAATTGAGCGAAAAATTCAATAATACATTCAAATCACCATTTGTCACTGTCAAAACTACCCCACATAATGCAAGTAAAATCGCTCCTATCCGTTTCATACTTAAATATTCTTTTAGAAATATTGCAGCTAAAATAGTAGTCAACAATGGATTAGTCGCACCAATAAGGGATGAATTAATAGCAGTAGTGTATTTTAAAGATGTAAAAAACAGAATATGATACCCAAACATTCCGACTACTCCTAAAAGAATAACTTTCGGCCATAAATGTCTTTCTAATCGCCAATTCTTCCCTTCCTTCATTAATAATGCCCCAAAAATTAAAATTGTCGCAAATAAAAAGCGAAAAAATGTTATTCCATAAGCGGAAAATTCCTGTACACCTATTTTCCCTGCAATAAATGCCCCTGCCCAAAAAACTGATGCAATGCTCATTGAAAAATGTATTTTTGTCTCTGTTTTCATCTAACAACCTACTTTCATACTATTTATAGATTTTTTAAAAAACTTTACCATTCAAATATACTAGCAAAATAGCGAAAGGTAAAGTTATTACTCATAATCATTAAAGTCGATGTAATAACTGCGTTATTACATCTTAAGTTTAACAACTTTCGGAAGGAAATTTTGACTACCACCGAAAAATAATTTAAACAAGATAGTTTACCCCCACTTGCAGAAGTTAGGAGAATTAAGCCTTCCGAAAATGTTGTTAAAAACTTATTCGCTAAAAAATTCTAAATTCCTTTTGTTTTCGCAAAATGACAATAAGTATATTAAACTTTTAATTGACATAGAATAAAAATAAAACATAAGGAGTTGATGGTCTTGGATCGCTTAGCATTACTACTAGTTATCGTTGGCGCATTAAATTGGGGATTAATTGGTCTTTTTCGGTTTGATCTTGTTACGTCACTATTTGGTGGACAAGGTGCCTGGCTTAGCCGCATTGTCTACTCACTCGTAGGTTTAGCAGGAATCTGGTCAATCACCCTCCTCTTTAGAGAACGAAGTGAGGTATAATTTATATTAAGTAAGGTAACATAAAAGGCCTTCTCATATTAAGAGAAGGCTAATTATAGCCTTCTCTTCTACTATAATCAAAACATTTGACTAAAAGCCAGTAATTTGTTATAATGTTGATGAAATATTAGGTTTAAAAATTCTAAAAAAACATGGAGGTGATATGTAGAGGAAAAAGCAATTTTGAAAATTTATAAAGAAATGTTTTGTTTTTTTTACAACCGTTATACTAACTTAAGCATAACTAATCTATATCTAAAGGAGAAAAAATATGAGACAATTTATCATTTGGTCGTTTATTGTTTTTATTATTTTATTTTCTGGTGGAATTCCCGAAAAAGTATCTAAAGCCAGTGAAAAACCTTATTTATTAGTATATTGTGGAGCAGGTTTTAAAAGTCCTATGGAAGTAATAGCTAAGGAGTTTAATAACAAATATGGTATTAAACTAAGATTTCAATTCAATGGTGCTGGAACTCTACTAAGTCAAATAAAGTTATCAAAAACTGGAGATATATTTATTCCAGGCGACTATGAGTATGTCGATAAATTAAAAAATGTAGATGGAAAAAATTATATTGATGATGATTCCTTAATTTTGTATCATATCCCTGTTCTTATTACTCCGAAGAAAACTAATATAGAAATTAAAAATATTTTTGATTTACAAAAAGATGGCGTAAAAGTTGTACTAGGTAGTGAAAGTATTTCTATAGGCAAACTTACAAAAAAAATTCTTAATAAAGCAGGAATTTACGATAAAGTTTATTCAAATGTAATTTCAGAAATGGGAACAGTAAATCAAGTAGCTATGGCTGTTTCGTTAGGAGAAGCTGATGCTGGAATAGTTTGGTATACAAATTATAAGGAAATAGACGATAAAGTAAATCTAATAGAGCTACCCACTGAAATAAATATAGTTAAAAAAGTATCTATCAGTGTTTTGAATTTTTCCAAAAACAAAAATGAAGCATTTAAATTCAAAGAATTTATGTTGTCAAGAGGTAAAGAAATTTTCAAAGAATATGGATATGAAGTAGCGAATGGAAAATAAGAAAGGATAGTATCAATGAAAATACCTATTAGTTTTAAGTTTGTTTCTTTCTTAATATTTTCTTTTTTTGTTATATTCATATTTGTTATATTGATAACTCCTATACTATATATAAAAGAAAATAGTAATTTGTTATCTATTCTTTTTTTTAATAATGAAATTTGTTTCTCATTGTTTTTTAGTTTAGCAACGTCATTTATATCAGTTTTTGTCGCATCAATCCTGGCTTTACCAGTAGGATATGTATTATCAAAGTATGAGTTTGCTGGTAAAAAAGTCTTTGACATTTTATTTGATTTACCTACTGTTTTACCTCCTTTAGTGATGGGACTTAGTCTTTTAATTTTATTTGGCCCAGTAATTGGAGATGATTTGGCTAAGTTAGGGATTAGTTTTGTTTACACCAGACTTGGAGTAATATTAGCTCAATTTATAGTTGCTTTCCCTTTAATTGTGCGCAGTTTTAAAAACGCGTTTGATAGTGTTGACCCAGAAATTGAAAAAGCTGCAGTTATATGTGGAGCATCTGAGTTTAAAATTTTTACACATATTATATTACCTATCTCTAGAAATAGTCTAATTTCAGGAATCGCCTTAGGTTGGTCAAGAGCTATTGGTGAGTTGGGAGCAACAATAATGCTTGCAGGTACAACTAAATTTAAAACCGAAACTTTACCGATAGCAATTTTCTTGAATATTTCAACTGGAGATATTGATGTTGCAATAGCAATATCTTTTATTATGATATTATTTTCATTTATTATCTTAGGGATAATGAAAACATTTAATAAAAATATTGGAGGAGATTAAATATGGATATGCTATTACAAGCAAAGGAAAATTTCAAAAAAATAATTGCTCAAAATAATTTAATAGGCAATAATGTAACCATTTCAGCAAGAGGTCTAACTACAGAAGAAGCTATAGGAAATCCTGGTCGAAATGATTTTCCTTTAATGACAGGAAAAGAAGTTATGATTGAAGCAGAGTTTATGGGAAGCAAAGGACAAAGTTTTACTGATCATCCAGGAAATTTTCAAGGAAAGTTAAAAGATATTCTCGAACTTCCACTTGATAATAATTATCATAGAGCCTTATTCGTTGCTGCCTTAAATGCAGTTTTGAGAAGTTTAAATTTAGCTGAAAAAACTGTTCATTGTAAAAATGAAGAGCCTGAAATGTGCTCAAAAGAGATTCTAAAGTGGATAGAAGAAAATTATAAGAATGTTAAAAATATAGGGATTATTGGTTTCCAACCTGCAATGATAGAAAAACTAAGTGAAGGTTTTGGCCCTGATCATGTTATAATTTCAGATTTAAATGAAGAAAAAATTGGAACAATTAAGTTTGGAATAAAAATTTGGGATGGTAAAAAAAATAATGAAAAACTTATTAAAAAAGCAGATTTTATCTTGATAACAGGTTCTTCAATTATAAATAATACTTTTAATGAATTAGTAACTTATTTAAATAAATATAAAAAAGAATACAGACTTTTCGGAAATACTATTTCAGGAGTAGCAACACTCATTAATCTTCCACATATTTGTTTTTATGGACATTAAATAATCTGCTACACAAACAAAAACCTATCTGATTTAATTAGATAGGTTTTTAATCATTATTTTAATAAAAATTCCATTTTAACAGGATTATGATCTGTATATTCAAACTCTAAAGAATAGCCCTTTACACTTTTTACTTCAATATTATCTGAAACCAAGAATCCATCTATGATTGATAAAAAATTCTTGCCTTTTTCATAAGGCCTTTCAACTGATCTATCAGTAGGAGTTAATCTATCTGCTACCCAATTGAAACCCTCTGGTTTAAAATCTTCTGGAATTTTTTGAAGCCATTCAGGCCATCCACGCTCGGATTGAAAAACGCTTAGATCAGTACCTGGAATTTGATGATTCCAATCTCCTGCCACAATAACATAGTTGCCTTTTTCATACTCTGTGATTATGTACTCTTTCAAAAAACCTAACTGCTGTACTCTTATAAATCCACCCTTATCATAAGCGGATAAATGCGAATTTAGTATCACCAATTCCTTATTCTCATCTATCTTAATTCTACTTTCAATAAAACATCTATCTAGCATCGCAAGTTGTCTTAGCCACTTCTCGTCTCCAGGATACTGATAACGATTTGTTTCATTTATATTATACTTTGAAAAGGTTACAAGACCACTATTTACCGTTCCATGTGGTTTAGTTATAGGTACAGGTACCCAAGGTACTTTATAATTATATGCAAAGGTTGAACTATAGTCTTTTAGATTTTCCTGTAAATATGCATATTCATTAACATGAAAACTTCTCGTTGAATTTATATCAACTTCTTGTAAGAGAATAAATGAAGTCTCTTCACCTTTTATAAACTCAGTAGCAGCATATAAATTCTCTAGAGTTTTTTCTTTGCTTTCAGAACGTGATTCTGTACCTCCATCCATGAAGAAATCCCGCCCTTTGTCTAAACCACAATATCCAATATTAAAGATCATCATTGAATAAGTAATATCACTTTCTACTATACTCTGTTGATTATTCTCTACTTCTAATGGTATAACAACATCAGGTTTATAATCAGTTATAGTCATAAATGCCAGATATCCAGTAAAAAAAATAGTCAAAGTTAAAATAATCCATGTAATTACCTTCAAAATTTTTAGAATCATGTTTTTCCCCCTCTTCGAAAATATAATTTTACAATTACATTAATCTTCTATCTAATTCATAAATATCCTGCAACAATAAAAAAATAACCAGAATGATCATGGTAAATAATCATTCTGGTTATTTTTAAATTAGAAAAATTATATCCTCCAATTATCAAGATTTATTACTGTACCCTTATGCCGGGATTCCTCTGCTGAAAAAGCCATAATATGGCTTTCCAGATGAGAGTCAATAGAAGTCATTTCATCAGACTCAACTTCTCCCTTTAATAACCTAGCAAATTGATTCATTAAACCAGTATCACCACCACCATGACCACCATTCTCCCTCTGAACTTTAATTCTATAATGAGATTTATTGAATGAATAGATATCAATTATACCCTGATCAAAATCCGCTCTAATCTCACCTTTGGTTCCGAATATCTTTATTGTCCTTGTTTTATCATTAGAAAAGGCAGTTAAAGCAAAATTTACTTCAATATTATCCTCACACGTCATTCTTATCGTCTGAACCTCAGGCACATTATTATCACAGCTAAATACACATCTACCGTAAGGTCCTTCTTTTAAAGCCTTATATATACCCTTATATGTAAGGTCAGTGGTAATAACCGATGTAGGCCATCCTGTATCCCGATATATCTTCCGGGCAGAGTAAGGACAATCATTCTCTACCATACAACTTAAGCAACGGTCACTTGCTCCCTCAGGCTTATTTTCAGCAGTAAAAAACTCTAAAGAAGCATGAGAAGAAAGCTCAAGACATTTTTTTCCCAGTAACCAGTAAATTAAATCCATATCATGACAGCATTTAGCCAGGATAATTGGAGCCGTGAAATTTGAGTTATTCCAATTACCCCTGACATAACTATGGGCAAAATGGAAAAAACCAATATTCTCAATATAATCAACAAACCTTATTTTTCCTATAACTTTTTTAGCCAATAATTCTTTTATTTTTCTAAAAAAATTGGTATGCCTAAGAACATGGGCAACTAATATCTTACTATCTGTTTCTCTTGCTTTATCAACAATCTTTGAGACTCCATGCCAGTCTATAGCAATGGGCTTCTCCAACAAGATCTTATAACCCTTCTCCATTGCCTTTAATGCAGGTTCAACATGCATATCATCCATTGTAGCAATAATTATACCATCAGCCAATCTTGGCTGGTTCAATATTTCTTCCCAGGAAACAAATTGCTTATCCTCAAGAATATTATGTTCCTTAGCAAAGAGATTTCTTTTATCTTTATCAGGTTCAGCAACCGCCACAGCTTTTATTTCACCCGGATGTTCCAGGATATAACTTCCGTAAGCTTCCCTTCCCCTGTTACCTACGCCAACTACAACTACAGTAGCAGGACTTCCCATTTATTCTACCTCCCATACAAATTATAACCAAATAATATATCCAGTTTATTACCTAACTCTTTCTCCTTACTTAATACAAGTAATCCTAAAAGTTCTGCCTCGTCTTTTAATTTACTGGTAAATATGTCTAATTTTCTCTGATTCTTAAACATTATTTGAGAATAAATATATTCCTTAATTTGTTCTACTAAAAAAGGCGCTTTATTAAAGATATCTCCATTTAAAATAAGGAGATCAGGGTCAAAAAGCTCAATATAATTAACTAAGGCCAAACCAAGGCTCTGCTCTATTTTCTCCAGAACAACATTACTTAAACTATCTCCCTGATGTGCTTCTCTTAAAATATCTATTAATTCTATCTTTTTATATTTATGCAAACTTGATTTGACATTCGAGTCCAGCCCTACCTTTACTTGATTGATAAGAGATTTCTGAGATAATACAGTTTCTAAACAACCACGTTTACCACAAAAACATAATTCACCTCTAGGTTCAACTACCACATGACCTATCTGTCCTGCAAATTCACTTTTAACAGAATTATCTCCGAACATCATGGCACTTCCTATACCTGTTCCCCAGAAAAAATAGATTAGTCCTTTTTTAAAATTAATATCTCCAAAATAATTCTCACCCATGGCCATAAGATTAACATCATTCTCAATCCATACTGGAATCTTTGACTTCTCTTCTAAAAATGATTTCAGATTGCTATTTTTAACCTTAATAATCGTAGAATAAAAGCATTTTGATTGGTAATTATCCACAGGGCCAGGAAATGATATACTAATCCCTAGTACCTTTTTATCTAAATAATCAAACCGTGCTATAAAATTTTTAATTATCCCAGCTAATCTACCCTCCACGTCAACGCTATAGTCAATATCATAATCTTGTTCCTCCATGATCTTACCAGCAAGAGAGATTAATGACATCTTTACCTGATCTAACTTCAGTCTCACACCAATAACAAAAAACCTTTGATAATTAATCTTATACTTTTCTGGCCTTCTTCCCCTTGTAGACTTGCTCATTCCTTCAAGAACGATTAACTCTTCATGCAATAACATTTCAATCATTTTTCCTACAGTAGGGTAGGTTAAGTTTGTAATACTCACTATATCTCGACGTGTTAGGAATTCATTTTCAAGGAATAAATAAAATACTTTTTTTAAGTTTTTACTTTCTAGTTTTTGCTGATGAATCATTTATATCTCTCCTAGACTACACTTTTAAAAAATCATAGGCCATTTCAACAACCTGTAAGCTAACAAGCCCGTCCTCTGCAGGAATAGCAAATGGCTGTCCTTTATCAATTGAATCTATAAAGTCATCAATTAAACCCTTATCCATATTGTCTCCCCAGTAATCCCAGAGGGCTTTATCCTTATTATCTGAGAAAATTTCAATAACCTGATTCATTGAATCTACCTCTATATGACCCTTACTACCATATATTTTAAATTTAACATCTCCCCAGGTAGGGAAGTGACTATTCCTGGACCAGCTGCTATCTAAGGTCATATCAAAACCCTTATCCCATTCTACATTTAATATGCCCAGATCCTCTACCTTTAAACCTTCCCTCATCGTATTTGCCATGGCGACTACTTTTGTAGGTCTGGCCCCGGTCATCCAGTACACAATATCAGAGACATGGACGGTATGATCCATAATTGCCCCTCCGCCTGAAAGTTCTGGTTCTGAAAACCAGCGTCCCGGATAAGAACCATGATTTGAGGCAGTAATATGCTGTATCTCTCCAATTACCCCTTTTTCAATCTTGTTTTTCATCTCTCTGATACTAGATAGATAACGTACCGGATAACATACACCTAAATCACTACCATATTCCTTACATACCCTAACCATTTCCTTGCCATCTTCTACATTTGTGGCTAGGGGTTTCTCACATATAATTGACACCTTATATGGAGCTATCTGACAGACATGCTCTTTATGTTTGGCATTTTCTGAAGCAATAATTACTCCATCTACTCCCTGTTCCATTAACTCATCTATAGAAGAAAATCTATCTATATTGTAATCTTCTGCAGTTTTCTTTGCCCTATCTTCATTATCATCATAAAAACCTACCCACTTCACTTTAGGATTTTTTAAAAGTTTATCCAGATAACTAAAGGCATGTGAATGAGCAAAGCTAACAATTCCGATTCTCACCTTATTCACCCTCCTTTACCAAAAGAACTCTTCCCTCACGGGCAGATTGATACATCTTTAAAGTTACCTTCAAGGCCTTAATAGCGTCCTCAACGCTTACCGCTGGATTCCGGTCTTCTTTAACAGCCTCTATAAAGTCTTCCAGTTCCAGCTGATATGGTATCTTACATAATGGGCTCTCGGGTACGGCAACATCTGCACCTTTGCTTTCAGTATCAAAAACCTTTGTTTTTATTGGAGTTGATAATTCAGGATTAATGGAGATAATACCATCAACTCCGGCTACTTCAAATTTGGTATAAAATCTCCCCTCATCATACCAGGAACCATCAAGGTTAACGATAATCCCGTTCTCTAACTGGAAGATGGTTGAGTAAATTTCATACCTTGCTTTTTTATCCTGAACAAAAGAATTTTTCCGATTAGCATAGACCTTTTCTATATCTCCGAAGACTGATTGAATAAAGTCTACATCATGGATTAACAGATCTACAACTAGAGAACGGGAAGCATTATCATCAGAATACCAGTCATTCCAGCCAGATGGGTGTCCTCCACCCCCACGAAAGGCATTGATTACGCCTGCTTTTCCAATAATACCTTCTTCATATCTCTTTTTTAGAGCATTATATTCAGGGAAAAATCTTAATACCATTCCAATTCCCAATTTAACACCGTTTTTCTTACATTCATTGACCATATTTCTTGCTGATTCTTCACTAATAGCTATCGGCTTCTCACAAAAAACATGTTTTCCTGCTCTGGCTGCCTTAATTACATATTCTTCATGTAAATAGGTAGGCAGACATACATCTATAAAATCTACATCAGAGTTTAATATCTCTTCATAATCCTTAGTCCAGTTTATATTATATAATTCAGATACTTCTTTTCCCTTTTTATCATCTATTTCACATAAGATAACCTCAATATCTTCTATCTTTTTATAACAGCCTAAATGTACAGAACCCATGGTTCCTGCCCCAATCACAGCAACCTTCATCTATACTCCTCCTTTCTATCCACATTAAATTAATTATTTATCATCTCAACTTTCGCAGTTGAATCATCATTTCTTATAATATTAAGGGGGGAGAGTAATTCTCCCCCCTTTTGAAATATCAGTAAATTTGTATTACAAATATTTACTTGATAATTTCACTAATAGCAATATCTCTACCATTATCACTAATAGTTACAAACATAGTTTCACCATTTGTCCAGAAGATTCCTTCAGTGCCGAGAGAATTAATTCCTGGAACTATTTTAAGTTCTGAATCTTCACTGTCAGCAACATAAATATCATAATTTCCATCTTTATTAGAAAGAACATAGAATTTTCCTTCATTCTCTTCATAGAAGATACCTTTTTCTGCCCCATCTGTACTTAAACCTTCTACTTTACCATCTTTAACCCAGATATCTCCTTCTTTATGAGCCTTATAGATATCATAATTTCCACTAGCATTAGAAACATAATATGCCAGTGTTTCACTTTCATCAATCCAAAAATGCCAGTTATTACCTTCATCAGATAATCCCTCTACCACCTGTACGTCTGTCCATTTACTACCATCCCAAGTAGCCATGTAAACATTATACTTATAGCTAGGACCTCCAAAATACAGGTGATTACCACGTTTAACAGGGCTTATACAATTCTTAAAATCATTTACTTCACCTGGTATCAGTTCAGGAGTACTCCACTGATCTGTAGTTTCATCAAAAATCGTGTAACAAATGTCATAAGCTGAATTGACATAAAATAGTGTTTTAGTTTCTTCATCAAACCAAGGCATTCTTTCACTTTTATCAGTATTAAAAGGCAAAGAAGCTGGTGTTCTCCATCCCTCGATAACAAGATCATAAACCATTGGCATTTTATTAAAAACTAAATCATATCTTCCATCAAGAACAAGATACTTGTCTGACTCATGATGAAGGGTAATAGTTGTTGGGGTTCCTGCCCAGATATTTTCAAAACTGTAAACCCCATTTTCATCAACAGTAAATGTCTGTGGTTCTAAGAGTCTATCTTGTTCTATTGTTACTGTTGTAGTCATTGTGTCAGAATCTGCTAACAGTTCATCTCCAAAATATACGCTACCGCTCACAGTCCCTTTAACATCTTCTTGTTTCTTAATCATAGAACATCCTGTAAATAGACTGATAATCAGCACAACTACAAAAGTTAATATTAATAACTTGTTAATATTTCTCATTATAATCCCCCTTTAGAAGATTTACACTGTAAAACCTTTTTTAGATAATTCCAAGCTTAGAATTCATAGCTAGCACTGAGTTCGAAGAAGTTGTCTTCATCATCTGTTGGATCATTAGGAGTACTATACTGTAAAATATAAGTCAAACCATTTGGCATTTCATATTTTGCTCCTAAGATAAAGATATTCTCCCAATTCTCGATTTTGGTTGCTTGAGCTTCAGCCCAGAGTTCAGCCCCTCTAAATAAACCGCGGTTGAGTTTGGTATCAAGTTTAATGTTACCAGTTAATTCTTCTTCACCTGTATTTTGCTCTAAATTACAAACAAGACTGACATACTGATTTGTATATAATTCAAAGTTATGAGCAAGGGTAAAGCCATAGATATAGACTTCATCAGCATCCTCAGATTTTTCAACCTCAACCTTACCATTCAAGTCTACATCATAAATACTTGTTTTACCGTTTAAGGTTAGGGTTGCAGTGCCTTTTTCATCAAGAGTATAGTAGTCAAGGTCGGTATCAATGTTAAGGTCAGAACCCTTAATTACCTCTTTAAAAACAGTTGCCAGCTTAACATGTCCACCTGTCTGACCCATATAATCTTCTATATCTGAATCATCTTCATCAACATATGGATACTCATAACCCTTTGTAAATTCCCTTAAACCTACTTCTAAATCAAGATTATCTGTCAAAGTATAGAAGAAATCAATCTTGGCTATATGATCGAATCTTACATCTTCTTTTAATTCCCCAGTTATATCTCTATCAGCAGTAGACTGATAGATAAATAATCCATTAATATTTCCTTTTTCCATTGAGTACTTACCTTCAAGACCGAATGAATGCTGTGCATATCTGGATGGGAAGACATACGACTTCTCACCATTTTCAGATTCAATTACTTCATGATTGATTCTGCCAAGATAATATCCTATAAACTCAGCATTTTCAATCTTAGTATTAGCCTCGGCTCCATAGAGAAGACCAAATTGAGGATCTACACCTGATGTACGGTACATATAGACCGCATCGAAATCAACAGCTCCAATATTCAGATTAGATAAATGAACACCAGGTTTAGAGCTACCATTTATTATATAATCATGATAATCGATACTGATCTTGTTTCCAGCACGAAGGGTAGCAGACTTACCACCTGAATAGAATGGTCCCTGAGCCTCAATATAAAATTCATCTAAGTTAAACTTTTCAGCATTTGAAGCATCACGAATACTAATCCAACCAGAATCAAGCGTTTCTAATTCTACATAAGCTTTAAACATATTTGAGGCTAAGATCTCTGTATTTAAATCCAGTTCGGTATATGTCTCAACAAGATTTTCAGGTGTTACTAAAACCTTAACACCCACCTTGCCTCCGTATGTAACAGAGAAGCTAGCTTCTTTCTTAGCTGATTTTTCTAGATCGATATCAGAAACAGAGTTGGAAGATTTAGCAATCCAGATATCATAACCACCTGCACCACCAGGTCTACCAGAAGCGGTCAAGAACATAATCTGACCATTAGTCCATAAACTACGATCATTACCTGTTGAGCTAAGAGGCCATGCAGAATTTTTAGCTTCTCCATCCTCTCCAACTGTAACCCAGATGTCATAACCACCCTGGCCACCGCTTCTATTTGAATCTACATAGAAGATATTATTGGCTTCATCTACAAATACGCTCCATTCAGAACTTCCACTATTGATCTTACCCTCTAGAGGTACTGGAAGTTGCCATTGTCCATCCTTTTTAACTGCTTTCCAGACTCCCCTGTCTCCACTTACTTTCATACCACCATAGACACCATTAGATGCAAGATAGGCTACATTCTCATCTGTGCTCACCCAGATCTTCCATTCCTGATCAGAGCTATTTAATTTATCTAAACTCTGAACATTATCCCACTGCTTTTTCTCTGGATTCCAGGTAGCCATATAAAAATCATAGTTTGAAGAAGAAGTATAACGAGCAAAATATAAATGGTTACCCCTTACAACAGGAGATAGTTCATTCTCAGGGGTATTAATCGGGCCAGGTACTGGCTGTGGGTCTGTCCATGCATCCCCTGTCCATTCACTCTGTACGATATCATAATCATCTGCATAATAGAGTGTACTGGTGGCCTCATCATACCAGGGCATTCTCTGAGTACCGGAGTCATTATGTATAAAAGGCTTAAAATCTTCCCAACTTGCTAATGAAGTTAAGGACAAAGCAAACAACATGATTAAAGTAAAGATCAATACTTTCCTTGTCATTAAAACTCCTCCTTTAATTTACCTCGTAATTCTGATAAACAGTAATTACTATTATTTATAAAAACTAACAAAAATATCATATCCACCAACGCCATTTTCATAATTCAAACCTGTAAAGAACATTAACCTGCCATCTGTCCAAAGGCTCCTCTCGGACAGCTTAGTATTAATAGGACTGCCAAGGTTAACAGCTTTTGCATCGTCATTATCTAAAACCCAGATATCATAACTACCCATTGCGCCCTCACGGTTAGAATTAATATAAATTTTCCCGGAGTTTTCTTCCTTAAAGACACTCCACTCATTAACCTCACTATTAATATCCCCTTCAAGAGGTACAGGAGTTGTCCATTCTCCATTTTCTTTTATTGCTTTCCAGACTCCTCTGCCTCCACGAACATTCTTACCAGCAAAAGAGCTCTGAGATATAAGATAAGCCTCATTCTCATCTTTACTTACCCACAAAGCCCAGTCCTGACCATCACTATTTATTGTCTCCAACTTTGCAGCTTCACCCCAGCTCTGGGTTGTTTGATTCCAGGTTGACATATAAAAGTCATAGTCTGTAGCTGGCGAAAAACTGGCAAAATAAAGGTGATTACCTCTTTTAACAGGACTAACCTGATTTTGCCTTACATTGATACCAGGTATTTCTACCTGAACTGGTTTAGACCATTTATTATCAGCAAACTGAGACTGGTAAAGGTTATAGTCTCTACAGAAATAAAGAGTCTTGCTCTCAGCATCATACCACGGCATGCGGTCAACACTTTCTCCACATTGATCCCATACCTTAGGTTCAGTCCATCCACCAGCCATAACAGGAATACTCATCACAAATAATGCTACTAAAATTAAACCAATTACCTTTTTCATTTTGGCTCCTCCTTTTAGTTTTTTTACCTGCTTTTGATTAATACAAGAAAACTTAATAATAATAAATTAATCACCCCCCAGGTTATAATTATGCTTAGAAATATCCATTCCAATCTATTCCTTTTTCCTTTAAAGCACCTTTTAAGATCTTCCCCTGAACAGATTCGGGAATTTCTATATTTAATAATTCCATAATAGTTGGAGCAACATCAATAATCTCTGCTTCCCCTTTTACTATACCTTTCTTTACT
This sequence comes from Halanaerobiales bacterium, assembly GCA_030627905.1. Taxonomy (GTDB): domain Bacteria; phylum Bacillota; class Halanaerobiia; order DY22613; family DY22613; genus JAGMES01. Next base: position 29,050 of record DAOVRZ010000012.1, on the reverse strand, counting down.
CCTGCACCTGATAAAATAAGAGTTATCTGTCCCTCCTCTGGTCTACCGTGAATTCCTCCACCATTACCTGCCAGGATAGAATAACCTTTATGAGGAACCAGTATAATATCACCTAATGCCTCTGGATCTGCATTTAATGCTCTTATTTCCTTTTCAGTATAAACATCAAGATGCGGGATCTTAAGAAGAATATTTAACAGGGATTGATATCTTTCTTCATTAACTTGACCTTCTCTTAAATAAAGACAAGAACAACCAGACTGGTATAAAACAATATCAGTATCATCTTCAATCTCTGCATTATTAGCTGCAATTTTAAACCCTGCTTTTTCTATTTGATGAATTGGATCAGTTACGATTACCCCGGGTTGTGTATTCTCCGTCATTCCATGGTCTGATGCAATAATAATAGCTGTCTTCTCCTTAATGCCCTTCTCCTCAAGAAAAGAAATCATTTCACCAAGCTCATTATCTATGGAAATTAATAATTCTTTCATTTTTTGACTATACGGGCCATATTTATGACCATATGAATCAGTTCTTACATCATAATAAACTATCAAATCAGGATTATAATTATCAATAGCTTTTTTAAACTGATAGACACTCCTGTCTAAGTAGGCTTCCTCCTGCCTATTTTCTAGCATAAAGTGTGACAATACTACTGTCTTTTTATCCGCTTTTTTTAATACTTCAGAAAGAGTCGGGACTTTAACATCTCTTAGATGGCCAATAATCCGATCCTGGTTTTTATCATATTTACAGTTATTTGGTATACCGGTAACATTGGGATAAGCCCCTGTAACCAGGCTAGTTTGATTGGCTGTAGTTGTAGAGGGGAAAACACCTCTGGCATTGGCATAATATACCCCTTCTTTAACTAGAGACTCAATATTTGGAAGATCGTACATAGCCAAATAGTCATACCTGAATGCATCATAAACAAATAAGATAACATGTTCCACATCAACTTCCCCTTCAGCATAGGTTAAACCACTTGCTAAACAAATAAATAATAACATTATTATTAAACAGAAATTTATCTTCAACTTTACCATCTCCAACGTTTAACGACATTTCAGAAGGGGTAAATCTCCCTCCTCTATAGGTAGGGGTATCAATACTAGAGTTATTCAAAACTTCGATGAGAGTATAACTCTCCTTCTGAAGTCGTTGAATTTAAGAAATAATAACGTAGTTATTATTTCTACTTAATCTTTCAGTAAATACTTAAGGCAATTAGTTAAGAGTTGCTTTACCTTATCATTACTGAAACTTTCATCTAAAAATAAGTTTTTGGCAATATAGATAGAATTCTTTCCTTCTATAATAGCTCCATTTTTATATTCAGGGTGTGATGGCATAGCCCGGAAATCATTATACCACTCACCTAAGATCTTTCCTGATTTGGTTATGCTTATAACCATACCATCATGAGAATCCATCATTATATCGCCGCCAATGTTTTCCCAGATAGGACTATCATCAGTTTTACTAATAAATCCATGTAAGGGACGTAAGTAATTCCAGCCAGTATATTGAATTCCTAAAATTTTCGAAAGGAAATCGGAACTATCTTTAAAATCTGGTTTGATACCAACTTGATTTAAAGCCAGAATCTTACCTCCTTTTAGTACATAAAGCATTAATTGATATTTGTCAGGAGTAGTTATGTATCTTACATCAGGCAAAATTAGTAGTTTAACCTGATCCAAATTAATTTCATTTAACCTACTATACTCAATAACCTGATAGCTATAATTCAACTCTTCAAGTAGTTGAGAGGCATTATCTATACCCTCCTGAAAAGGTAGCTTGAATTTTGCTGACCTTTCTTGCATTTGTTCACTTTTTATTATACCTACATCAACTTTAGGTGAATTAATAAATGGTAGCCTTATCTTTGCTACTAAAGGTAAATGGTCTGAACCTTGACTAGGTAATACTTTAAAAGCATCGATACTTTCATCCAGAACTAGTTCTTCTGAAAGAAAGATATAATCGATTCTAGACTGAGGATTGGCAGATGGAAAAGTAAGCTTTCCATCAATCATATCTTCATAGCTTAATGTTTGATAATTTGAGAACATTTTATATAGACTCTGTGAATCATTAAATTCTCGTGCCATTAACATGATTGGAGCAGTTACTGCATGGTCATTAAAATCCCCGACAATAATGAATGGATTTTTATTTTCATGTGTAATTTCAAGAATATCTTTCACTTGTTTAACCCTAAGTTTATTTTCCTTATGTTCTAAATGAGTTGAAGCAAAATTTACTTTTTTGTCTCCTACTTTTATCTTTGCAAGTAAAAATCCACGTTGTTCGGTAAGAGCTTGTCTACTAAGTTTATAATTCTTAGAAAAAATTATTGGATAACGGCTAAGAATGGCATTACCGTATTCACCACCATAAACAGGCATATTAGCCCCATATACATAGTACATTCCCAATTTTTCAGCAAGATACTTCGGTGTATCAATACCATTAACTCTGGAAGTTTCTTTATCCACTTCCTGTAAACCAATTATATCAGCACCGCTTTCCCTTATAATCTGAACTATTCTGTCTAAGTCAACCCTATCATCCATTCCTTTACCATGTTTGATATTATAAGACATCACGGTTATACCATCAGCAGCCATCACAGTATTCAAGCTGGTAAGTAGTATTATCAAAAAAACTAATATTGGTGTAATTTTTCTCATAATATTCCCCTCTCTTACTACTCCTATTTTTCTTTATAATACTGAGGGTATTTTTCAATCCCCAACTGATCAGCCATCAGTCTGGAAATATCAATAAGATGATGAGTTCCGAGAACATTTTGTGCCCCTGGTCCATAGGCATATATGGGTACCATGCATCCTGTATGATCACCTGTAGTCCAGCCTATGCTAAGATTCTCTCCATTTAAAAGTCCTCTATTAAGGGCAAATCCACCTGTCTGATGGTCGGCGGTAATAATTACAAGGGTATCTTTTGATTTTTTAGCAAAATCAAGTACAACACCAACGGCCTGGTCAAATTCGATTGTTTCATTAATGGTTTTTTCTGGATCATTCAGGTGGCTGGCATCATCTATCCTGCCTCCTTCAATCATCAAAAAGAAACCATTATCATTAGATAAGTATTCTAAGGCACTAGCAGACATTTCCGGCAAACTAGGTTCAAAAGGAGGAAAACGATCATTGATAAAATTCAAATCGCCAAAATTAAATATACCAAGTAATTTCTGAGCATCAGTAACATTTTTCAGTTTTTCGGCAGTATCTATAAAGGTATAGCCATATTCTTCTGCCTGTCTGATCAGACTTCCAGACTTGGGTTTCCTGGTAAAGGGATCGGTCCCAAATATATCCAGACCACCGCCCATCAAGAGATCAATATCCTTATTAATTAAGTCTGCAGCAATCTCTTTTTCATTTTTTCTGGAGATATTATGAGCCCCAAAAGCTGCAGGAGTAGCATCAGTCAGGCGGGTAGTTGTAACTAACCCTACTTTTTTACCCATTTCCTTGGCCAGTATTAATAAACTCTTTAATTTCCTTCTCTCAGGATCTAAAGCAACATAATTATTATTGGTCTTAACCCCTGTTGCTAAAGCAGTACCTGCTGCAGCCGAATCCGTAACCAGATTATTAGCAGAATGAGTTTTTAAAAAACCGGTATACTTTAACTCATCTAGATTTAATAAACCATCTGCCCCTTGACTGGCAACCCTGGCAGCTGTTACCTGTTCGATTCCCATTCCATCACCAATCATCAATATTACATTTTTAACCGGGTTATAATAGGCAGACACCTGAACACTAAACAACAAAATAAGGAACGTAAATAAATAAATAAACTTACATCTCTTTTTCATATCAATTTCCTCCATTCTAGAGAAAAATTTAGTCTACTGTTTTACTCGAACTTCAGCAATTATAGGAAAATGGTCAGAACAATAACTTTCAACAACTTTAAAATTAATTACTTCCACATTTTTCGTTGTAAATATGTAATCAATCCTTACATTAGGAACCGTATCCCTATAAGCAAAGGTATAACCCCTTTTAGTAATTTCGTCAGTTTTGAGTTTCTGTTGCCAGCTAATAAAAGCATCTACTAGTCCCTCTTTAATAAACTTTTGAACTTCAGGTTTATCGGGGGTTGCATTAAAATCCCCTAGCAGAATAGCTTTATCATCAGGATTGATATTTTCTAATATCTCACTTACCTGTATTAATCTCTCCGCATCAACAAGCCCTAAATGAGTACTAATTAATTTTAAGTTATACCCACCTAAATCTACTGAAGAAACAACCGCTCCACGGGGTTCTTTAGAACTGGTTAAGTTTTGATTATAACTTGTTATTATCGGATATTTACTAAGTACACCATTACCAAATCTCCCACCCAAAATTTTTACATTAGCCTGATAGCAGTAATGATAACCTATAATCTTAGCAAGTCTTGCTGTCTGATCGACCAGATGGCTACGAGGCATATTTTTATCAACTTCCTGTAAGCCAATAAGATCAACACCCTGGTTCTTGATTAGTTCTGCTATCCTTTCTAAATCTGTCCTGCCATCCATCCCTTCACCATGACGAATATTAAAACTCATAATCTTTATTGTTTTCATTTAATCATCTCCAGGCCAAAAGAGATTATTTTCTGTTAAACCTAACTTTAAAAATATACCCCGTCCGTAATCAATCTTACCTACCCAGTCCAGGAGGTGAGTATCACTCCCAAGAGAAAATCTAACTCCCCTGGATATTGCTTTCTTAACAAATTCAATATCTGGTGCAGAGGTAGGGTTATGAATCTCAATGGCAACATTATTTTCTATCGCCTGTTGAATTACTTGTTCCTGCCATTCTTCATCAAAAAAACGTTCCCTGACCTTCCTTTCCAGTTCTCTGCGTTCAGCAAAAGACAAACCTTTTACCCATTCAGCTGGCCAGGGGAAATATCCCATAATATGACCAGCTATATCTGTATAGGGCGTCTGAATTAGTTTCAGAACTTCATCTTTAAATATATTCCAAAGCCCGGAATCATAGAGGGAAAAATCTGAAAAATCAATCCCTGAAGGAAATGAATGAACACTCCGAATAATAAAATCAAGCATCTCATCTATTTCCTCGTTAATATTAATCGGGACTGATGTTTCTATTCCCGCAAATACTTTTACTTTACATAAAGCTGCTTGTTCCCTGATATTCTGAATATGCTTTTTAAGTTCAATTATACCCTGTTTTAATTGTAGTTCATCATGAGGATCAAAATGGTCTGTAATAGCAATCGCCCTTAATCCGCATTTTTCAGCCATAGATAAAACCTCTTTAATCGTTCCCTCTCCATCTGAAAAACGGGTATGAATATGAAAATCTACATCACAGAACATTATTCCTTAACTCCGCTTAAATTAATACCTTCTACAAAATAGCGCTGGGCAAAGATAAATATTATTATTATAGGCAAAAGTGACATTAATGATGCCGCATATACCAAGTTTGGATATTGTTCATACTGACCGTTAAACATCGGTATAGCTATGGATAAAGTCCTTAGTTTCTCTGAATTAATAATCATTAAAGGCCAAATATAAGAATTCCAATGACTAGTAAATGAAAACAGGGTTAAAGTTGCTACAGCAGGTTTACAGAGTGGAAGAACTATATTATAAAAAATCCTGAACTCTGAACAACCATCTATTCTAGCAGCATCTAGCAAGGCATCTGGTATTGACATGATAAACTGCCTCATCAAAAAAATACCAAAAGCACTACTAAGACCAACAACTATTAAACCTGTATATGTATTAATTAAACCTGCTTTAAAAGCCATAACATAAAGAGGAACTATGGTTACAGGATACGGTATCATCATAGTAGCCAAAATCATTCCGAATAAGAACTTAGCCCCCTTGAATTTATATTTAGCAAATCCGAAACCAGCCATAGCCGCTGTCAATACTGTAACAATCGTTGGGATGATGGTTACAAAAGCAGTGTTTAAATAATATCTGGCAAAAGGAATCTTCTTAAATACCTGTATAAAGTTCTTAAAAGTAGGTTCTTTCGGAATAAAGGTAGGGGGAGATATCATTATTTCTTTAAGGGATTTAAAAGCCCCTAATACCATCCATAAAAAGGGAATCATCATTAATATTCCCACGATAGTCAATAATAAATAGATAAATATCTTTCCTATTACCCCTTTATAATTTTTAGCAAGTTGACTATCACTTTTATTTCTATTCATAAGAAACATTCCTCCCTAACAGCTTCCAGTTAATCAAGGTAAAAATTACTGTAACTATAAATAAGAACATAGACATAGCAGAAGCATATCCCATTCTTAAATCGGTAAAGCCCCGTTCAAAAATATAATATACAAGTACAAGACTCTTATCTACAGGCCCACCCTGGGTCATAATATTAACCTGAGAAAAGACCATAAAAGCCCCCATCGTTGTTGTAATCACAATAAAAAGAGTAGTGGGTTTTAACAATGGTAAGGTTATATACCAGAAAGACTTCCATTTCCCAGCCCCATCAATTTGAGCCGCTTCATAATAGCTTCGCGGAATACCCTGCAAAGCAGCCAGATAAATTATCATCTTACTCCCGACAGCTAACCAGACCCCGATAATAATAAGAGCCCACATAACCGTATTAGGATTACCTAACCAATTTACTCTATTGAAACCCAGTAACCCTATTAACGAGTTCATAACTCCAATTCGAGGATGATATATCCACATCCAGATTACCGAAGCAACGGCAATAGGTGTAACCACAGGTAGATAAAATAATGTCCTGAAAAATACTATACCTTTTATTTTAGTATTTAACAAAAGTGCAAGAAGCAAAGAAAATACTACTATACCAGGAATGATTCCCAGGGAATAAATTGCTGTATTTTTAACAGCTGTCCAGAAACGTTCATCATGTATCATAGTTATATAGTTTTGCAGACCAACAAATTTAGCTTTAGGCGAAATAATACTCCACTTATGAAAACTTAACCAGATTCCCACTACTGCAGGAATAAAGGTAACCATCATATAGAAAAGGAAACCTGGTGCAATAAAAATGTATGGTGCTAAAACTCTCTGCCATTTATTATATTTTTTCCGCCACACTCATTTTCAGCCTCCTTAATTTATGGAGAAGGGTTTAACCCTTCTCCATATTAAAGTCTATTCTGCAGCTATAACTTCTCGATAGATCTTTTCAGATTCTTTTACCAACCAATCAAAGGCGGTTCTAGCATCCTGTCCCTCAATTGTTACCTTTTGAACTGCTTTTCGTACAGCGGTATCCATCTGAATCCATGCTTCAAAAGGATATGGAATTGCATTTTCAAGGGAATTAAGAGGTGCCTCTAATAAAGGTTCATTCTCTAATATAGTTTTATCACCTAAAAGAGCCTTTCTAGCAGGTAATTCACCGGTCTCCATTGCCCACTTAAGCTGAGCTTCTTCAGAGGTAAGAAATGCTATCCATTTTGTAACAAGTTCCTTATTCTCTGTCCTCTTGCTCATAACATAGGCCCAATTGGTAACAACATTAGTCTTTTTGCCCCCCTTTTCTAGAGCAGGTAATTCAGCAATACCGATCGAGAGATCCGGATGAGTGTTCCTAAAACTACCTAACATAGCTGGATGGGCAACTACCATACCTAGTTCACCTTGTCTGAAGGCTGTCCAACGGGAACCGAAATCAAGATCCTCAACTCCATATTTAACTACCCAATCGGTAGTAAATTTAAAAGCTTTATATGCTTCTTCATTATCGAAAAGCGCCTTTCCATCTTTCATAAATTCCGTTCCTGTTTGAGCAATAAATGCCCAGATAGCAGGACCATAACTACCATGAGCAAGTCCCATTTTTGTAGTCATTCCACTTTCATCACGTTTATGTATTTTTTGTGCATAAGCAATTAATTCATCCCATGTCTCAGGAGCTTTAGTTAGATTCTCTTCTTTAAAGATTTCAGTGTTATAAAAGAGGACGATTGTTTGGATATCTGTTGGTAGAGCATAATACTTTCCATCTGCCTTAAAGTATTTAATAGTCCCAGGTATAAAATCTTTTTCAATCTGTTCATAAGATATTACATTTTCATTAAGAGATGCTATTACTTCCCATTTAACATATTTAGGTACATCTGTTGAACGGATTTGGAAAATATCAGGTCCAGACCCAGCAGCTAATGAAGGAAGTAATTTAGTATAATAATCACCTAATGGAACTGACTGAATATCAATCTCAACATCATACTGCTTTTCAAATTCCCTGGCAAACTGTTTTACCATTTCTAATCTCGCTGGAGAATGATGCTGCCAATGAACTATTTTTGTTTTGGCAAATACACTTAAAGAAAACAATGCCAGACTCAAAACCATAACCAACATAACAAAAAAAATCCTTCTTTTCACATGAAAACCTCCTTAAATTTTTTGAAAAATTATTTATTAAAATGACTTTAATAATTATCAATTTGATTATAGCATTAATGAAGTTACATGTCAATTTATATTTTTTATTATATAATGATATTGCTTCTTGTTGAAAAAGGTAATTATTTAACGTTAAATTTCCCTAAGACTTAGATACTAAACAATAAAAGTCGTTTAAAAATCTTTAGAAAATGAATTTAAAATGTATATCAGAGTTATAGAATGTGAAAAATTGTATACATTTTTAAGTCACTTAACTTTTGTTATAATAAAAATACTTTATTTAAAAAAGAATAGAGATAATTTCCTATTAGGGATTTTATCTCTATTCTTTCCAGTTGAATTTAAACTTTCATCAATACATTTTAATTACCTAAACACCCCGTGGTGTATAGTGTGTATGGAGCAATTTATGAGCAAGATGACTACCCGGTTCTCCCAAATATTCTGCATATAATTGTTTCACTTCTGGATTTTCATGAGATTTACGATACTCATGTGCTAGATCTGTTTTATAGATGGCTTCCATCCGTTTTTTTATTACATCCATATTAGTTGGGATAGGTTGACCTCCTCCTCCAATACAGCCACCTGGGCAGGCCATTAGTTCGATAAAATGATATTTTTTACCATTTCGGATCATATCCATTAACCGTCTAACATTTGCTAAACCATGAGCTACGGCAACGTTCAGGTTCATCTCCCCAATTTGTACCTCTGCTTCTTTAATACCCTCAATACCTCTAACTGGGAGAAAATCCAATCCCGGTAATTCTTCACCTGTCAAAATTTCGTAAGCAGTTCTTAAGGCTGCCTCCATAACCCCACCGGTCGCTCCAAAGATGACAGCAGCTCCAGAGGATGAACCCATCAATTTATCATATTCTTCTTCCTCAAGATTAACTATATCTATTCCCATCTCTTTAATCATCAAGACTAGTTCTCTGGTAGTCAGTACATAATCCACATCGTCATCCATTTCTGGTCTTCTAGCTTCGTATTTTTTCGCTGTACACGGCATAATAGAGACTACTACAATATCTTCTTTAGGGATATTATTTTTTTCTGCATAATATGATTTGACCATTGCTCCTAGCATCTGTTGAGGTGACTTACATGTTGAAACATTATCAAGAAGCTCTGGATAGAAATGTTCGATAAATTTAATCCAACCCGGACTACAGGAAGTTAAGAGAGGTAATTTACCTCCACTCTTAATTCGGTTGATTAGTTCTGTACCTTCTTCCATAATAGTTAAATCAGCCGAAAAATTAGTATCAAATACTTTATCAAAACCCAACCTTTTTAAAGCATTTACCATCTGCCCGGTAATAACAGTCCCTGGTGGCAGGCCAAAAGATTCAGCCAATGCAACTCTGACAGCAGGCGCAGTCTGAACAACTACATGTTTGGTAGGATCGTGGATAGCATCCCAGACTGACTCATAATGATATACTTCATGAAGAGCACCAGTTGGACAGGCGAGAATACATTGACCACAATTAACACATTCTAGATTACCCATTCCCTTATTTTTAAAGGTTGTGATAATGGTATCTGGCCCTCTGTTTGCTTTAGTAAAAATGCCAATACCCTGAACCTCTTCACATTTCCTCACACAACGACCACAAGAGATACATTTGTTAGGCTCCCTAACGATAGAATAGCTAGATCTATCTTCTTCTAAACCTTTGTCAAGAGCTTTTAAGCGAATTTCTCTAACTCCTAACTCATTAGCCAAGCTTCGTAGCTCACAGTTATCTCCACGAGAACAAGTCAAACAGTTCAATCTACAGTCAAGATCATGGGAAGCGATCATTAATTCAAAGATGGTTTTCCGAGCCTCTTTAACTTTTGGGGTATGGGTTCTAACAACCATCCCCTCTCTAACTTCTACAGCACATGACGGCTGTAAGAGTCTTTCATTCTCCACTTCCACCACACAAAGCCTGCATCCACCATAAATTGATAACTCTTCTGAATAACATAAGGTAGGTATTTTGATATGAGCCATTTGGGCAGCCTTTAAAATGGTAGTTCCTTCGGGAACCTGTAGTTTCTGACCATCAATTGTAATATTTATCATCAATTCGGTCGCCTGGAAACCTCCGACTTCTAGTCGAGGGAGGAAAGGCGACGGTTCACCTACCTTTCTTAGAAAAAATTTCTTGATAAATACACACTTTACATGTATAATATATGTAGGAGGTGTGTATAAATGAAACGTGTTCAAATACATTTACCAGAAACACTTATAGAATTGCTTGATAAAGATGGTAAAACAAAAGGTATCTCTCGTGCTGAAATGATTCGGCGTATTTTAGATGCTTATTACGAAAAGAGAGGTGAGTAAATTGCACATTGCCCTTCACCACATAGAGTTGTATAAACCATCAAGAACTAAACAAGAAAAATTACATCTTCTTCAAATAAACTGGAACAAAGGTATCAGATCAGGCCTTAAGATTATCAAACATCGGGGTTTTACCTCGTACACTAAGAGCCACAAACAAGTATATAGAGTGCTGCGTAATAACTTTGATCTGCCTTCTCAGGTTGCAGTTGAATGTAACCGCAAGGCAATTGAAATCGTCAAAGTAAATGATATTTCTCAGTTTCAAAGTAACGTACCAGTCAGGCTAGTTATCGATAAGTCTTTTTACATTATTGAAAAAGAAGGACGTTATATTGCTAAAATAATGACTCCAGCAGGTAATATTTTCTGCCCTCTTGCCTTTGGTAATTACCAGCGTAAATATCTAACTGATAAAAGCTATTGCATCAAAACTGCTGAGTTATATCAGTCTAAAGGCGAATGGTATCTTAATTTAGTTCTTAAATATCAACAAGAGGAGAAGACTCCCGAAACTGTTCTAGGTATTGATTTAGGAATAGTCAATATTGCTACTATTTCTGTGCTTGACAAGAATAAAACTCTTTTACATACTGAAATGTTTTCAGGTCGTGAACTTCGATTCAAACGCCTTCGCTATCGTCAAAAACGACGATTGAAAAGTAAGAAGGCTGGGAGTAGAAAAGTATCCTCTATCAAAGAAGATAGGATCTGTATAGAAGTTAACTTCCATATTGCAAATAAAATCATTGAAGTTGCTAAGGTACATAAATCTCTAATTATTTTAGAAGACTTGAAACATATCAGAAAGAATGTAACTGTTGATAAAGCCAAACTTTCAAACTATGAGAAAAATTCTTGGGCTTACTATCAACTTAAAGAGTTTGTCAAGCATAAAGCAAGTCTAGAAGGTATTCAAGTAATCGAGATTAACCCATATAATACTTCAAAAATCTGTTCAATATGTGGTAAAAAGGGTCAAAGAATCACTCAAAATCTTTTTAATTGTCCTAACGGACATAGGCACAACGCTGATAAAAATGCAAGTATCAACATAGCTGCAAAAGGATTGCAGCATGTAGGGTAACCTACAGCCCCAACGATTTTAATCGTTGGGATAGGCTGAAAAAGCTTCACTAGTCAACCAGCCTGCTTTCTTTCCCGTTCTCCGAATCACCAATATGTAGGTTCGGGAAGGTGCAAATCCTTGAAGTTAGATCTCACTGAGTGTGGTCGTACACTTCAAGCTTCCGACTTTAGTCGGGAGAAGTTGACTCTGTTTACCCCCTTACCAATAACTCTTCTTCATATTTTTCTAATATTGAACAGATAAAGCATAAAGATGTCTGGCCCAAACCACAACGAGCAACCAAATACATGTTTTTACCTAGATCTTTAATCAGTTGAATCTCTTCAGCAGTAAAACCACCTTTTTTAGCTGCATCCTTCAACATATGATAGACCTGCTTATTTCCTTCACGACATGGAAAACAGGTTCCACAAGTCTCATCCATAAAAAATATAGAAACATTTATCAATAAATCTAATAATTCATGCCCTTCAGAAACCACGATTATCGCACCAGAGCCCAACCCACTGCCATTTTCAGCTATATCTTCATAGGTATAAGGGATATCCAATTGCTCTTCTGCTAAGATAGCTGTTGATACTCCTCCAGGGATGATAAATTTAAGTTTCCCATTGACTCCTTTTCCAAATTCATCAATAATCTCTCTAAGAGTCATCTTCCCAAATTCAACTTCATAAACTCCAGGTTCTTTTACATCTCCACTTAGGCAAACTAACTTGGTTCCTTTACTCTTCTCAGTTCCCATACTTGCATATTTATTTCCACCTTTTGATAAAATTTCTGCCGCTGCTGTTAGTGTCTCAACGTTATTAACCACAGATGGTTTATCAAATAGACCCTTCTGAATGGGATAAGGGGGAGTCATTCTAGATATGCCTCTCTTACCTTCAATCGAGTTGATTAATGAGGTCTCATCCCCACAGACATATGCTCCTCCACCTTTAACCAACTGGATGTCAAAATTAAAATTACTTCCTAAAATCTTCTCCCCCAAAATATTTTCTTCTTTGGCCAAGTGAATAGCATCCATAAAAATATTAATGGCTTTTGCATATTCACCTCGAATATAGATATAACCTTTTTTGGCTCCGATTGCATATCCCGCTATAATGATTCCTTCCAGAACCTGAAGTGGAGTATTTTCCAATAAGAAACGATCTTTAAAGGTTCCAGGCTCTCCCTCATCTGCGTTACAGATGATATATTTCTCATCACCAGGCTCTTTAAGAGCCAATTCCCACTTTAAACCTGTAGGGAAACCTGCACCACCACGTCCCTTAAGACCAGATGTTTTAACCTCCGCTATGACATCTTCCTTATCCATCTGTAAAACTTTTCGCAAGATAGGAAAATCATAGTGAGTAATATCCGCAGTAACTTTACTTTTCAAAAATAGGGTTTCAGCCATTATCTCAACCTCCTTACAAACATTCCTTCAATATTTTTAACGCTGCTGTTTTACCTACATGGGTGTAGATCTTATCGTTGACCATCATCACTGGACCTTCACCACAATGACCGAGACATTCTACTACTTCCAAAGTAAATCTCTTATCCTCAGTGGTTTGACCACTCTCTACACCTAGATAATCTTTAATAGCTTCCACCATGTCTCCAGAACGATTCAAATGACAGGAAATACTGTTACAGACTCGAATAATATACTTTCCCGTAGGTTCTGTGTGGAACATAGAATAAAAACTAATAACTCCATAGACTTTAGTTTTGGTCATCCCATACTCTTCAGCTAATTTCTCAATCTCACTTTCGGGAATATACCCATAAGTCATCTGAACGTTGTGCAATTTCTCCATTAACCGACCATCATTCATTTGTAAGCCCCCTTTGAAATGTTGGTAATGTATTTATCTGGTAATCGTAAAACTTCTATATATAAGCTAGATGTTTTATTTGATCTCATTTATCTTTTCATCTTAATTTAATTGCAAATAACGTGCCAACTTCAGTTAATGGAAAAAAACTTTTTTTAGAAATCTCTCTGACCCCCTGTCATTACTAACCTTTCAATAAAAAAATCTCTCATAAAGAGAGATTTATAGACCAAACACGATAAGTTAATATTTAGTTATTAATGCATTCTGGCATTAGAAAGTTATTTTTCTCTTATAGTAATTCAAATTTCTTAGCTGATATATGCCTGCCATCAAACCATGTCTCCACCCAATCTACGAAAATTGAGAAACCCCTTAATGCATAAATACATCACATAAATGCACCCTCGCATTAAGAAAAATATTTCTTCATCTTACGCACCACCGTCGATTGATTAACTCCTAATTTTTCAGCCATCTCATAAGTAGATTTACAAGATTTTTTAACAAGTTGCAGAAGTTTTTTCTCCACTTCTGTAACTGCTTCCTCTAAAGGTATCACTTCATTGATCATTATGGTTGATCTACTTTTAGTCTTCAAATCTAAGTACTCCTTAATCTTTTCTGCAGATATTACTCTTTCTTCACTGGTAACAACTATCCTTTCCATTAGGTTTGCTAATTCTCGAATATTACCTGGCCAATGATATTGGATCAACAATTTTTCAGCATCAGAGCTACTTGTAATATTTTTCTCATATTTATGATTATTTTGGTTAAGCCAGTATTTGACTAATGGTAAGATATCCTCTTTACGAAAGCGCAGACCTGGAATAAAGATTGGCACAACGTTTAATCTATAATATAGGTCTTCTCGAAATTGTTTTTCCAGAATCATTTTCTTTAAATCCCGATTAGTAGCAACAATCAAACGAAAGTCAACTTTTATTTTTTCTACTCCTCCCAATCTGGTTATCCAATGCCCCTGCAATACCTGTAATAATTTTACCTGTAAGTTTAAAGGCATTTCCCCGATCTCATCCAGAAAAAGAGTTCCTTGATGAGCAAGTTCGATCAAACCTGGCTTTCCGTCTCGTTTCGCTCCACTGAATGCTCCAGTCTCATATCCAAATAGTTCAGATTCCAGAAGAGTTTCAGGGATGGCGCCACAGTTAATCTTAACAAAATTATTCTTGCGACCACTCTGCTCATGGATATATGAGGCGATCACTTCTTTGCCTACTCCAGACTCCCCTGTGATCAAAACATTTGATGAAGTTCTAGCGATTTTACAAGCCAGTTTTAAGATTTTTTTCATTGCACTAGAAGTGTACACTATGTGGCCTGGCCCTTCCTGTAATTCTACCTGATCCCGTTTTCTGATATATTGACAGATCTTCTGGCCCTCTTTTGCTTGCATCTCTAATTCATTCAATAAACAGATATCCCTAGTGTTAACCAATACCCTAAGAACATTGTTCTGTTCATCAAAAATTGGAGTAGCACTAGCCAAAATCTGATTACCATTCCAGGTATTTTGCACCAATGTAATACTCCTTCTCTCATGTAGAGCTAATGTTGATACTGCTGGATAGACAATTCGCTCTTTCTCCAGATCAAGAATTTTTTTTCCAACGATATCTTCAGCGGTGAGTCCTAGTATCTTTAAATAGGAATCATTTACCCGTTCAATCACCATCTCTTGATTAATTACAACCATTCCATCATACGAAGAATTTATCAAAGTATCTAACTGCTTATTCAAATTTTGTACCTCTTTGATCTCCTGACGTTTTGTCGTCAATAGATAAGATAAGCACATCTCAACCTCTGCTATCCCCTGATAAACTGCAATAGCTTTCTCTTTACAAGAGGAGTAACCACAAGCACCACAATTTAAAAGATCATCATTAGTGAATTTGTTAGTAAGATTTAAAATTCTCCAGATATCTCTTTCAGTCGGTTGGGATAATGATTTGTAATCAGGGTGAAAATTGGCAGATAAATCTAAATTGCGGGATAGTTGATATGAATAGGTTCCTATATTGGGAAAAACACAATCTTTTTGCTTAATATATAACTTAACTGCCTTCTCCTTTTTAAAATAACTTTCACGGGTTAAATCAACACCATTTATACACCCATCACAATATAAAATATCAACAAACTTAGGCTGTATATCTCCTTTGACAAGACTATCAAATAATTCAAATACTTTTGCCGAACCTTCAACATTGATATACCCCTCAGAAAATAAATGATATTTATCTATAACACCATCCAACAAACCACCAGCTAACGGAATCTTTCGGGCGGCTTTAGTAATATATAAAATTTGCTGGTCTTTTTCTAATTCTTTTTCTTCAAAAATCTTTTTTTTATGCTCCAGTTCTCCTAAATTTCTACCCGTCAATTCCTCCCCCAGTTCAACTAATTCACTAAAAGTTAAAATAGCGTCAATGGTTCTCTCCCTCTCTACTTCTTTTTTCTTGGCCAGACACGGTCCGACTAACACCACTTTTGTTCCAGGAGGTTCACTCATGCTAATATATCGAGATAGTGCTACCATGGGAGATACTACCTGGGCCAGATTAGCTACCAGACTAGGATAATATTTCTCAATTAAATTTACGATAACCGGACAGGCAGAGCTAATTAACAGATCATTTTCTGTACTCTGCAGATTTTTTTTAATTTCCTCAATAACAAGTTGAGCCCCCCAAGCTACTTCATAGATCTTGGTAAAGCCCAAATCAGTCAAATATTCTATCCATTGAGAAAATTCTAACTCTGTATCAAAAGCCGGAAAACTAGGGGCCAGTCCTATAACTACCCTCTCTTTCTGCTGCAAATACTCCTTAACCAAATCTTTATAGTCTAAAACTTTTTTAGCCTTTTGCGCACAAATACGAACACAGTTTCCACAATGAATGCAGCGTTCTTCTAAGACTTCAGCTTGGCCATTTGATACCCTCACAGCTTTTACTGGACAGTTACGCACACAGGCATAACATTCATGACAAGAATTTTTGATAGTTTCAATTAGTCCCATTAAACTTTCCTCCCCCTGATTAGACTACCGACAACTGAGGTCAGCCATCTGGTGTTTATACTAGTGTATGAGTTTTGGGGGGAGAAAATTAGTATATCTAGGAAAAGTTGAAGACTTCAAGAATAATCTTTTGACAAGACATCACCTCTATACACTCCATCATGGTAATACCTCACCATAGCATATTACTTTATCTACATTAGCTTTGGGTGGGTTTTCAAACATCCTATTACTTTTGGTACTTCTTCGCGTTTAACTTCTCTTATAAAAAGTTAGACCGTCTTTTCTAGCCAACTATCCTTATATATTTCATATTTAGCCAAAATTTTTATTTTTTTAAAAGGTATAAACGATATAATGTTGAGTATTCATATTGCAACTTAGAAATACAATTAATAATGGAGGTGTAAAACTACAATTTTATTCATGAAAAACAAGGAGGATTTGAGATGTTAAAAAACAGATTAATATTATTCTATTGTTATTTATGATTTGTTTTATAATAGGAAGGATTTCTGAAGCTACAGATTTAGTTAAACCTATGGTGGTTGCAGGAGGTTCTCATACGGTAGCATTAAAATCTGATGGAACCGTCTGGACTTATGGATCTAATTCTTCTGGTCAACTAGGGGATGATACCACTATTTGGAGAACAACACCAGTTCAGGTATCAAATCTTACTGATATCACTGTTATTGATGCTGGATTTCTTCATACTATAGCATTAAAATCAGATATGACCGTGCAAACTTGGGGAAATAATAACTATTGGCAATTGGGTGATCAAGTATTCGCTAATAAGACACAACCCGTACAAGTATTAAATTTAAATCTTGGGTCATATGTAGAAAATTCTATATCACCATTATCAGCGAGATATTGCTACACTGTTGTTAAGAAAAAAGACAACACTTTATGGTCATATGGATTGAATGATAAAGGTCAGTTAGGTGATGGTACAACAATCCTTAAAGCAACTCCTACTCAAGTCGATAATGGATCAATTTGGAAACAGTTATCTGCTTCTTACAAACATACAATTGCACTTAAAGAAGATGGTAGTTTATGGTCATGGGGATGTAATTCATTTGGTCAGCTTGGTAATGGCACATACAGTAATAAATGTTATCCTATTTGTGTAATGTCAGCAGATGTTTTTTATATTTCATAAAATACCTATTTTGTGATTTATCTTTTAACTAACATTTCTAATTGAAACCGTAGTTCTAAGACCAACAATCATAATTATGGCAAGACTTTCACAAATATCTTTGAATAACATCTGCTAAGTCATAACTCAATCTTTTTCAAATCCATCTCTTGTAGCAACATTCCTAACAGTATTAAAGTAGCTCCAAAAGCTCCTTTTGTACTTAACACTTCTCCAAGAATAATATAACTAAATATTCCCGCAAATACAGGCTCTGCAGTATATATTAAAGCAGTATGTGTTGGACTGGTATATTTTTGAGCGACATTTTGGACAATATAAGCCCCTGAAGTACATACCACGCTTAATATGGCAATATTAATCCATACCTGATTATTAGTAGGTATAGTAGGAGATTCTATAGCAAATGATATTAACAAACTAAATAATCCAACAACTCCCAACTGTATCACTGCAAACGGTATCGATTTTACCTCTACTGTAAACTTACCCACAAGTATTATATAAATAGCAAATATTATAGCACAGAAAAACGTGTATATATCACCAATATTTATCGCAGAAATACTTTTATTCAAAGTTAACATTCCTAACCCTATAAAGGCCAAAATCACACTTATGATAGTTTTTTTATTAGGAATATTTTTCATTAGCAAAGAAGAAAAGATTGGAACTAAAACTACACTAAAACCGGTAATAAACCCTGATTTAGAAGCTGATGTGTAAACTAATCCCATTGTTTGAAAAGCAAAACTTCCAAATAGAATAACCCCTAGAATTATTCCATATATCAAAGTCTTTTTATCTATTTGCGCCATTTCTTTTATGAAAATAATAGATGATAAAATAAACGCTATAAAAAATCTGATAGCTAAAAAATTAAAGGTAGGTATTTCTTTCAATGAACTTTTTGTTAATATAAAAGATGCTCCCCACCCTATTGTTACAAGTAATAACGCCAGATCTGCCTTCAATTGTCTTGACATATTAAACCCCCTTGATAAATGTATCAATCTACTCTAATATATATACTCCATTTATTTGTTCTCTGCCTTTGTAAGATGTTAAATTATCAGGAGGGTTCTTTTGTATTTTTTACAATGATATATCCATGAGATTATGTATCCTAATAGCAATTGCAAGTTCCTCATAAAAATGCTCAATATCATAATCTTTGCTCAATATCTTATATATCTTATCAATTCTATATCTTGTAGTATTGCTATGTTGAAATAACTCTTCTGCAGTAGCTTTGATATCGCCATTGTTTTCAATATATATCATTGCTGTTTTTAATAACTCTGTATCATTCTTTCTATCATAAATTAGTAACGGTGTTATCATTTCATCATAATATTTTTGAATCCAGGGATTATCAATAAGAGGTAACAATATCTTATTAGTTCCAATTTTATCGAAAAATGAAATATCTTTTTTATATGTCATGGAATATTTGAAAGCATACATACTTTCCTTAATAGAAAAATTTAATTCCTCTAATTTCTCATGGAAACCGCTTATTCCCATGATATAATGTTTAGGACTAAAACCTAACATTTCTAATCTTCGTAAAATATTTTTTGTAACTTCATTTAGATCAATATTTTCATATGTATCAATAATTAAATATCCATCTTTGTATGGAATGATTTTGCAAAATTTATCAAACAATTTATCGTTTTCTTTCTTTATAGAAAATCCTGTGGTTATAGTTTCGTCACCATCTTTTCTCTTACAAAAAACTACTATATGCTTTTCTCTAAAATCTCTATTAATTTCATACGCGATTTTTTTAATGATCACATTGTTTATATTACTGTATAAAATATTATCTATTTTTAATTCTAAAATTTTACTTTCTTCTTTTTCACTGATAGCATCCAAAATACTTGTAATAACATCTTCGAAATATACTTCGCTAAATATCATAATAGGAAATGATTTACTATTGGCAAGCTCAATAACATCATCAGGCAATTTATCAAAATAGATATTTTTTATTGCTAAACCACTTACACCTACCAAAATCAATTTTTCTACTATTTCGTACAGTTCTTCAACCTTATCTTTAATAATAAGCAATGTGCTTATTACAAACTCACCTTCAACAAAATTTTCTTCTATCATCTCCTTCGTTTCATAATCTAAAATTCCAACCTTTTTTATCTTATTGCAATCCCCTGTTCTACCAGCTATAACTTTGAAATCTTTAAGTTTTTCTAATCTCAGAACCTCTTTTAAAGTGATAGTCATTAAAAATTCCTCCTACACTCAATTTTACTAGCTAATCTTAATCCTAATTCTAATTTAATTATAGCCTAAGTAATAACGACTATACACATTAAAATCGAAATAATAACAAAGTTATTATTTCTTAAGTTTAACGACTTCAGAAGAAACTTTGAACTCCCACTGAAGTTTCAAATTTATTGCAAGACTTCTACCCCCACCTATAGAGAAGGGGGACTTGCCATCTTCCAATTTTGAGGTAACAAATCCCCAAATATAAAAACCTCCACTATGGAAGGTTTTTATAATTTACTTCTTCTTCAGAATGCAATACAAATTTTTCTCTTCTAACCATAATCTCAAGAGCTTTCTCTACTTTACTTAGAGGCTTAATCTTAATATCATTATGATTAACCATAATATCCAGTTGAACACCATGATAATTAATCTTAAAACTTAGACTATTCCATTGTTCAGGCAATTTTGGATTAATTGTGAGCATACCATCTACTATTCTCAGACCACCAAATCCATGAACAACCGCCTGCCAGATTCCACCCTGAGCCGCTGCATGTAGACCATGGTCACTATTGCCCATATTATTACTAAAGTCAATATTTGCAGCTTTAGAAAAATATTCATAAGCTTCTTTGGTTAAATCTATTTCTGCCGCAAATGCAGAGTGAATCGCAGCACTTAATGAAGAATCATGCATTGTTTTTGGTTCATAGAAATCCCAATTAGTCTTTTTAATTTCTTTACTATATTTATCAAATAGTAAATATAAGAGCATGACGACATCAGCCTGTTTTAAGACCTGTGATTTAGTTACTTCTTCCCAGCCTATATATCCTACTAAACCTCCCTTTAAGTTGCGATAATATAAGACATCAATCTCTTTTTGATCTAAGAAGTTATCAAATTGAATTAATAGACCATCTTCTCTTTGATTTAATTTAATTTTATCAGCAATTTCTAACCATTTATCAAATTCTTCATCTAAAAGGTTCAGTTTCTCTTGAAGTTGGTCATATTTATTCCATTCTTTAAGCTGTTCTCTTAATTGAGCAGCTTTTATTAATTGATATTGAACTAATCTGTTAGTATAATAATTATTATTTACAAATTCACTATACTCATCAGGGCCAATCACCCCCCTAATCTCAAAGCAATCCCCCACAGCATTATACTCCACTCTGCTGGCCCAATATCTTGAAGTCAAGAATAGAATCTCAGCCCCATAATCAACCAAAAAATCACGATCTTTTGTAATACTATAATAGTTCAAAATAGCATAAACAACATCAGTAGTAATATGCTGTTCAGTCTCACCACACCAGATTCTTGTAGGTTTTCTAGTCTTTAAATCTAAGGCACCCCATTTAGGTGTAGTTTCTTCACCAGAATCTGTACTTTCCCAAGCATACATTGCCCCCTGATAACCATTATCTTTTGCCTTCTTCATAGCTCCTGGGAGAGTGTTGTATCTATACTTCAAAAGATTTTTCCCCACTTCAGGCAAACTATAGACAAAGAATGGGAGAATAAAAATCTCAGTATCCCAGAAAACATGTCCCTTATAACCTTCACCTGACAATCCTTTAGCAGCTACACTTACTCTAGGATCAGTAAAAGATGCCATCTGAATCAGATGATAAATTGCAAACCGAATAGCAAGCTGATCAAACTCATTGCCATCGATCTTTACATCAACTTTTTCCCAGAGTTCTGCCCACTGATTGGTGTGTGCACAAAGATGTCTTTGAAAATCGACTTCATATGCTCTTTCAGCTTCTTTAAAAACATAAGCTTTGATTTCTTCTTTTAAATCCTTTGAATTTACGTTCTTAAATTCATCATCTCTTGAAGTATAAATGGTAACAAGTTTTTCAACTCTGATAGTCTTTCCATTTTCACCATGAAATTCTGCTTTATAATTTATCTTCCTTGACCCAGAGAACATCAAGTCATTTTTAACTTCACCACTTAATTTATGAGTAGCAGCAAAACAGAGTAAATGTCCTGATTCAAAAGTTTCTTCTAAAAGGTAGACTCCATTTTCATTAAAAGCACACTCTTCTAATGACACAAAATGCTGTGTTCCACTATTCGTTATTTGCCCATTAAGTCCTGAGACAACTTTTATCTCACCATCATAATTTTCAGGAGTAATCTCTAACGTAATTCCCATAAGATGTTGATTCTTAATAGAAACAAATCTGATAAATTTTAATCGGGTTATCTTTCCCTTAGTATCTTCCCATCTTACAACACGGGTCAGAACACTCTTTTTTAAATCAAGAGTACGTTGATAATCAAGTATATTTCCTCTTAATAAGTCAAATCTTTCTCCATTCAGCTCTATTTCCATCTCCAACCAATCAGGACAATTAGGAATCTCTGTTACCTGATTTCTTGTCTGATCAAAAATACCTGCTATAAAATTTCCAGGAGTACGGTTTAAATAATTTTCCTCAAATGCACCTCTTACTCCCAGGTATCCATTTCCTAAAGTAAATATTGTTTCATAATATCCCATCTCTGCTGGGTTAAATTTTTCTTCTATTATGCTCCACTTAGTATGATTTTTCATTTAGTTCACATCCTTCTTCTTAATAACAATTGCAGTTAATTACCCTTTGTTACCTGTAAAGCTAATACCTTCGACGAAATATTTCTGGAAAACAATAAATAAAATAACTATTGGTAATGCTGAGATAAACGCTCCTGCTAAAATTGGCCCCCAATCAAATGCAATACCATAAGTTCTTCTGAAACTCAAAAGACCTATAGTTAATGGAAATTTGTCTTGTGGTGATGTAATCACTACCAAAGGCCAAAAAAACTCATTCCAGACTCCCTGAAAAGTAAAAATAGTCAATGCTCCTAAAGCTGGTTTCGCAAGAGGAAGTATTATTCTAAAGAAGATTTGGTATGTACTCGCCCCATCAATTCTTGCTGATTCCTCTAAACTGCGTGGCAGACTTTCAAAAAACTGCTTCATGATAAAGACTGCACTTGCACCAACCATTCCTGAAATGATTAGACCAGAAAATGTATTCAATAGACTATCTATACCGAAAAGTTTTGATATCCCAAAAACACCATCTCTTAAAACCAGATAGTTAGAAATAAAGGTTACCTATCCGGGGATCATCATCGAAAATAACATAAAAACAAAGATAAAATTCTTACCCTTAAAATTAAGTCTCGCCAGAGCATAACCTGCCATTGATGCAAATAAAAGTGTTGTGAAAACTCTTACAACTGATAGAAAGATTGAGTTTCCAATCCAGCATAAAAATAGTCTCTTACCTGTGCTTCTACTATAATTGTCATTAAAGACTCTGTGGTAATTATTAAAGATATATGGGATAACTCCAGAAGTTATATTATCCCAGCTTTGAACTCTACCCAATCTTTCGATTCGATTTGGTTCAATAGTAGCACTTACAAAATTTTGTTTGAATGGTACAGTAAGATCAATTGGTAGTCTATTTATCTCAACATCACCTATATGATAAATGGTAAATTCATAAGTTACTCTAATCGAACCATCTTCCAATTTAACTCGATTTTTTTCAGTTACTTCACTAACTTTAGAATAATCTGCAGCGAAATATTTTGTTCTCAGACTTACTGCTGCACTACCTGAAAGTCTTTTTGGTATTTTAACTTCAGGTGGAACAGGTTCTTTACCTTTAGAAACTTCGTAAGTAATTTCAAATGGGATTGTGCTTCCAGGAGCAAAAGTTCCGAAAAATCCTCCACCTCCACCTAATTTTCCAAGTTTATAAATACTGACCCAGTTAGAAAACTTAAGCTGATTAATTTTCAAGCTAGGTGGCCATTCTGTTGGATCATCTTTTAAACTTGATAAAAAGCCAAATAAAAAAGGTCCGATAAAAATAATCGAAAATAGGAGAAGCAAAAGATAGATTGCCCCAACGTTAGCCCATCTTCTTCTTTTTAAAGACATTAAATCTTCTTTCATCTTTCTTCTCCTCCTTTACTTATCAACTATTTTTTTCTGAATAAATACAATGATTAATGTAAAAACAGCCAGGAAAATCGCAGCTGCACTGGCTAAACCAACTTTTGGAGTTGCAGAACTTGGGAAAATATTGACATAAACATAATATGCTAATGTTATCACAGAATTTAAAGGAACCTGATCTCCAATGATTGCGACCTGATCAAACATCTGCAATGTTCCAATTAAACCCATCGTAACGATTAAAAAAGTTATATTCCTTAATTGTGGTACAGTGATATACCAAAAAGTATGCCATTTAGTGGCTCCATCCACCTCAGCAGCTTCATATAATTCTTTTGGAATATCCTGTAATCCTGCTAAATATAATAACATAAAAGTTGGTGCAGTAGTCCAGATATTTAACATCATAATTGAAGCAAGTGGACGTGAAAATGAGAAGGGACCAGCCCATGTAGCAACATTTTGTCTGGTATTCATCCAGATAGTATTAACAGCTTTTACTTCCTCTAAAGGATGAATAATTCCAATCTTAGTAAGTAAAAAAGAGATCAAACCTCCAGCAAATAAAGATAGAACTAAATAACATGGTTCAAAAATTGAAACAGGTCGTTTTTTTAATTTTTCATATAACACAAAGAATGTTTGTAATCCAATAGCTATTAAGAAAAATGTCAATAAACAGGGTAAATACTCTTTTGTTACAGTCAATAAATAGTTTATAAGACCCTTTTTTTGAAAAAACCACATAAAAATCAGAGTGATCACAACAGATGAGGTAACACTTGGCATATAATATGCCGCACGAAAAAACTTGATTCCCTTAATTTTTTGATTCAAAGCTACCGCTAAAATCAAAGCAAAAAATGTTTGAACTGTAGTTACAATAATCGCAAAAGTAAGCGAATTTTTTAAAGCTCTTCCAAACCGTAGCTCTTGAAATAGTTCGATATAATTTTTTAATCCAACCCAGGTGGGACTTGAAAAAAGATTATACTCAGTAAAACTAAAATAAAGAACCCGAATAAATGCATAACCAAAAAAGACGATCAACACAAATAAAAATGGTGAAAGTAATACATAAGGAGCAAATTTTTCACTCCATTTCAAACCTCTTCTTTTCACTAGATTACCCCCCAAATTTCCTTATATAGAAAATACAAACTGACATCTGGTATAGTTCACCAAATGTCAGTCATTTTTATTTTATTTGTTCAACAAAATATTAATTCTATCCTGAGCCTCTTTAATTGCCTCTTCAACAGTATATTCACCACTTAACACAGAACGAAGACTTTCATTAATCGGATCCATCCACTCTCCACCATACAATCCAAAATTATATGGCAGAACATTACCATCAGATGTCCCCTTAAATACTACGTAATTTGCCTGTGCTTCAGTAGTATCTTGTTTAAAATAAGGGTTATCAACTAAATTTTTACGGCTTGGAAGTGCAAGACCTCTTTCTAATACCCATTGTTGAGCTTCAGGACTTGTTAGAAGTTCCAAGACTTTGAAAGCAGCCTCTTTATTTTTGCTGTCTTTATTTATTGACCATGATACTGTAAAGATGAAGTTTCCACGCTTATTTGTATCAGGATTTTTTGGCAATAATGTAGCTCCATAGTTTAAGTTTGGTGCCTGATCTCTTAAGAATCCGAATATCCAGGCGCCTTCAAGACAAGTAGCAACACTTTCGGTTGCAAAAGCACCACCGCCCCAGCCTTGACCAAGATCAGCAGGCATTACACCAATACCTTCTTCTTGAAGATGGACATACCAATTAAATGCATCCATAAAACCTTTATGAGAAAGATCAGTTTTACCATCAACTATTGGTACGAAATCACCTGCATAAGCAAAAGCACCCATTCTTGCAAACTCAGGTTGTAAAGCAATACCATAAATTTCTTCATCCAATTCAGCAATTTGAGCTAACTTTTCTTCTAATGTATTCCAGGTATCATTTTCATTAGGATATTCTACTTCTGCAAGGTCAAATAAGTCTTTATTATAAACTAATGCTAAGGTATTGAAATCTTTTGGAATACCATAGATTTTGCCATCAACTGTGAAAGCATTTAAAAGGGATTCAACGATGTCTTCTTTATGTAGGATGTTTGATTTAGCAAGATATTCGTTTAACGGTTCGATAACTCCAGCACGGATTATTGCTTCAGCCCAGAAAGTGTCCATATAGAAAAGATCTGGCCCGGTTCCTGCACTCAAAGCATTGACAATATAACGTTGATAATCATCAGCAATTGGCTCATAAATTACCTTGATTCCCTCATCAGCTACTTTTGGAGTAACAAACTTAGCAATCAATTCTTCCACAACCGCGAGATCACTACCGCCATGACCAGCAATTCTTACCTCTACTGCATAAACACCAAAACTCATAACAGTAACCAACAAAACGC
The DNA here is from genome assembly GCA_030627905.1 of Halanaerobiales bacterium. Lineage (GTDB taxonomy): Bacteria > Bacillota > Halanaerobiia > DY22613 > DY22613 > JAGMES01. The sequence goes on along the minus strand of DAOVRZ010000012.1, from coordinate 2,439 downwards.
TCAACAACAATACCAGATTTTTCTTCATACATGTTCCTCCTTTAAAGTTGATGTAATAACTACGTTATTACATCTTAAGTTTAACAATTTTCGGAAGAAGATTGCTAATCTTTTTAATCAGTTAAACCTTCTATTGAAAAGATTGTCCCTACCGAAAGGATTATCCTGATTTGAAAATTTACCCCCACTTATAAAAGATGGGGGGGCTCATGCCTTCCGAAAATGTTGTTAAATTTTAGATAAAATGATGAAAAACATATCCGAAACGTTTCGGATATGTTTCAAATTTTTTTTAATCAATGTTAATTCAAATTAATCGAGGATTTATGATTTTTTTGAAAATACTTAATAGTCTGATAATTTTATGTATATTTTTGTAGTAATTATATTTTTTCGAATTACAGGAGAAAGTCTTTGATGTTGGGATTTTTTGTTTGTTTTCGGGCTGGCCCGGTTGATTTACGTAAAATTAGTTCAGTCTTAAGATACACAGGATCAACTTCATCCAACTTCTCTTCCACCATAGCAATAATTTTCTTCGCAGCTTCAACACCCATCTGATACTTATCCTGTTTAATAGTAGATAGTGGCGGATTTAAATGAGATGCATATTCCATATCATCAAATCCAATAATCGAAATATCTTCAGGAACCTTATATCCTAAACCATGTAATTCTTCCATAGCTCCTGCTGCCATCAGATCACTTGAAGCAAAAAATGCAGTGGTCTCTGGATGGTTTGTAATCAACTCACCTGCACCTTTTTTTCCTGAATCTTTTGAAAAATCTCCATGGAAAATATACTCTTCTTTAATAGGTAAATCATGTTTTTGGAGAGTTTTTTTATAACCTGCTAATCTCTCAATACTGACCCATGCTTCTTTGTGTCCATTTATAAAACCAATGTTTTTATGACCTAATTTGATTAAATGTTCTACCGCCTGAGAAGCACCTAATCGATTATCTGATGCAACAAAAGTTGCTTTCTCCCCTTTTAAAGGGTTATCAATCAAAACTGTTGGAAAATTTATTTCTTGTAGTTTAGTCAGAATTGGATCATTTCTCCTAATTCCCATAATAACTGCTCCTCCAACACCTCTAGGAAAACACATCTGTTCAAGAGAAGAATTTTCCTCTATCAATGATTGGGCTCCAAAAAGCAATGTATCAAATTTTTTCTGAGTTGCATAATCTAAAAAACCACTAATTATCTGCAAAACAAATGGATGTGAAAAAGTTTCTCTTTCCAATACAAACATCCCAATAGTGCTTAACTTTTTTGTAACAAGATTTTGAGCGATTTTGTTTGGTTGATAGTTTAATTCCTTTGCAGTCTCAATAATTTTCACTCTTGTCTTTTCACTTACATCATCATATCCATTCAATGCGCGAGATACTGTTGTAATCGAAAATCCTGCTTTTTTTGCTACATCACGAATAGTTACTGTCATGGTATCTACCTCATTTAAATTTATCTTATCCAAAACGTTTTGGAATTTTGGATATTACTATTTATAATTCTTCGTAAACTGAAAAATTCCTTCTTAGAAATTAAATTTATTTGGATATAACGTCGAAATATTTTTTTGCATGAGTTCAGCTATTATCTGATGCATCATAACTGTAGACCCATCCCAATTTATTCGACTATTCTCTCAAATTTTGTATCTCTATCCATTCACTTGGAAAAATTAAAAGGTTTATTAAAGTCGAAGTAATAACTACGTTATTACTTCTTAAGTTTAACGAGTTCAGAAGGAAATTGCACCTAAAAAAAGGTGCACTCCCACTGAAGTTTTGAGAGTACTCTAGGAGTTATACCCCCCACCTATAGAGGAGGGGGACTTCCCCTTCTGAAATGTCGTTAAAATATTTTTCTCTTTTTCAGTCAAATTAATTATCTTTTTCAAATTGCCATCATCTTTTTTTCCTTCATATGTGTATAAAATAATTCGATACACTCTGTGTCATTTAATATACTCAACTGATATATTTCAAATGAAGCAACTAATTCTCTTGAACTTGCCAGTACTTTAAACAATAATTTTGTTAAATCGAATATGTTTTCATCATCAATATTATTTTCTATATTATCAAGCACTCAATAATCGGAAGCCATAATATCTGCACTTTTAATAATAAAATGATGTCTGCTGTATTTAAACGTTCACTAATCTCTCTTCCCACTCTTCACCAACTATTATCTTGCAATCAATCCACATACTTATTTTGTTTTTTCAATAAGACAGATGTGTTTCGAGTTTTTCTTAATATTTTCATTTTTATGAAAATATTAAGAAAAAAATACATCAAAGGTTTCCAAAGTAGTCCCCTTTGATGTATGATGGAATTATTCCAAAAACCATCAAGAACATCTTATTACATCCGAATATAAATTTCAAGTCTTTTCATGAAGATTATCAAAAATTTTTAGATGGT